>NZ_JAZHCT010000060.1:0-24373 GCF_036541265.1 Paenibacillus sp. IITD108
AAACTCTCCAAAAAAGTTTGAAAGCTCATTTCGTTACTAGCTTTAATGAAGAAACAATTAACCTGAAAGGTTATTGATTTCGTTCATAATTATTTTAAAAATTAACGCGATCCATTTGTTCAGTTTTCAAAGAACTTGCTGTCCCACTTGTGTGGTGACAAGAATATATATTATCAGCTTTGACAAGCTATGTCAACAAGTTTTTTTAATTTCTTTTTCAAGTCATTATTCAACTCGCTTGCCGCATGTCAAAAGCAACATTTGTAACTTTACCACATCCTAAAATAAAAAACAACAGAAATATATTCCTTCTCAAGGATAAACGGCTCCGCCGTCCTTTGGACAGGCGCGTTTACCGATGAATGATAAGAACAAGTTTATTGTGAAAACTTATAAACTCTTATAATTCAAGGAAAGAATGATATTCCTGTTGTATAACTATCCTTTTTGGAGACTGTCGATTCATTGTGGATAGTTGCAAAGAGCGATAGAAAGGGGTGCCACTGCGAGCAAGATTGGGATTCCGACCGCTGTTGTAGTCTAATTTTAATGAATAAATAACCCTGTAAAGGAAAAAATCAGCCTACAAAGGCGGACGCTGCCGCTTCTCCATTCCCCTTCTTGCTCTCCGTTTCCCCTTTCTCATTGCTTATCAATAGTTGCCCACAATGAATCGACAGTCCCCGTTGGCTTCTTTAACTTAAGCCTCGCCAAGCATCTGCCGCAATACAGCTTCATCATCTATAATTGTAATCCCAAGCTCCTGTGCCTTTGTCAGCTTGCTTCCGGCACTTTCTCCCGCTATCACAAAATCAGTCTTCTTAGAAACACTGCCAGAAATTTTAGCGCCGCATGCTTCCAGCTTTTTAGCAGCTTCATCTCTGGTCATCGTCGGCAACGTCCCGGTAAGCACTATGGTTTTACCATTAAACACACTGTCTGCCTTTACTTCCAGTGGCTGCTCAGCTTGTGCCTTGACACCTAGACTTACCATTTTAGCAATGCTTGCTTTGTTCAGCTCATCTGCAAAATACGCAATAATACTTTCAGCTACAATACCGCCTACATCCGGCAGCGTAATAAGCTCATCGTATGAAGCATTCGCAACAGCTTCCAAGGCTCCGAAATGATCTGCCAGCATTTTGGTTGTAGCGCGCCCGGTATTAGGAATGCCGAGTGCAAAAAGGAAAGCGGCCAAATCTCTATCCTTAGATGCTTCGATTGCGCCAAGCAGCTTCTTCGCTTTGCGATCGCCAAATCGCGGCAAATGGATCAAATCGTCATAACCTAGCGCATAAAGATCTGCAGGGTCATGCACATTGCATTCCAAATACAGCTGCTCTGCCGTCATTATACTGAAGGTTTCAATATCCATTGCGTCACGCGATGCAAAATGAGTCAGCCTTGCAATAATTTGCGGCTTGCAGTCCAGTCTATTGTTGCAAAATAGATGCGCGCCGCGTTGCTCCAGCTCGGATCCGCAGGCTGGGCATTGCTCAGGAAAAACAATTTCTGCGCCAATCTGATCATCTGCTTTTCCCAAAATTTCAGGAATAACATCATTGGATCTGCGAATCGTCACCAAGGTTCCCAGTGCAAATTTTAAATTTTTTCGTTCAATGTCGCCCATATTATTGAGAGTGCAATTTTGTACGGTTACGCCAGCCAATTCAACAGGCTCAAGGCGCGCAACCGGCGTGATTTTGCCCGTACGGCCTACTTCCCATGACACGGATTCCAGCACGGTCGCTGCTTCTTCCGCTTCAAATTTAAACGCAATTGCCCAGCGCGGGAACTTATCTGTATAACCTAATACCTCTCTTGTACGCATATCTGTCAGCTTTACAACAGCACCATCAATCAGGAAATCAAACGATTCCCGTTTAGCGGCAATATTGTTAAGCTCGAGCAATACTTCTTCCAGCGTAGAAAAATAATGAATATAGGGGTTCACTTTAAAGTAATTATCTCTCAAAAACTGATGCATGCCCTGGTGATCCTTGAATTCCACCCCTGAAGCATAACCAATATTATAGAAAAAGGCATCCAGCTTGCGCTCGGCAGTTACTGCCGGATTAAGATTGCGCAGTGCTCCTGCAGCCGCGTTGCGGGCGTTTTTGAGCGGTTCAATTGCCGTTTGATTATACTTTTCCAGCACAGAAAGCTGCATAATTCCTTCACCCTGTACCTCAATAATCCCGTCTGTAAAAGGAATACTAAGCGGAACAGAGCGTATCGTTTTCACCTGCGGCAAAATACCTTCACCTATCGTCCCGTTGCCTCTTGTGGAAGCTTGTACAAGTCTGCCCCCATCATAAGTAAGATTTAAAGTAAGACCGTCAAACTTTAACTCCACTACATAACTAGGCGGCGGCAAAGGCTCCATATCTGTATTTTTAGTATTGTAGTCAGACACAGCCTTTTGTACACGGGTGCCCCATGCCATCAAATCATCCACATTTTGAGCTTTATCCAGGCTCCACAAACGAGCAAGATGACGATGCGGCTCAAAACCGCCAAGCAGTTCTCCCCCTACTCTTTGTGTTGGTGAATCCGCCTGAATCATTCCGGCTTGCGCTTCCAGTGCCACAAGTTCATCATATAAGCGATCATAATCGAGATCGCTAACCTTAGGCTGATCGAGCGTGTAATAATAATAATTGTACTCATTAAGCAATGAAACAAGCTCTTTCATTCGTTCCAGCTCTGCTGCCATTACTTGATTCCTCCTCTAATTACATGCTCGCACCTGTTACCATATATATTGTAGGGAAAAACTGTATTCTTTACTCTACCTAAAGCTTACGGATCGGAGCAAAGCCGGCAAGCAGGCGTTTGATGCCTACAGGAGCTGGGAAAGCAATTTGCAGCTCCATATCGTTACCCGTTCCTTTTACGGCTACTACAGTCCCCTCGCCCCACTTTCCATGCGCGACCCGGTCACCTGCAGCGTAGCTCGCTGCCCCCGCATCATTAGCTGCGCTTCCTGTCGTTTTGGCAGCATCAAGCGGTGTACTTACACGCACTCCGCCGCTTCTCCCGCCAAAGGAAGGCTTTACGCCGCTGCCTGCCGCACCGGCCGCGCCAAATGGGCTGGATGGGCGTGCTCCTCCAGTACGCTGCTGTCCAAAAGCACCTGCGCCGCCGCCAAAGCCCGGTCTGCCGCCTGAACGGCCGAAGCCGCCGAAAGCAGCACCATCTTTAAGCTCATCAGGTATTTCATCTAAAAAGCGTGAAGGCATATTCATGCCTGTTCGCCCAAACAACGTCCGCATGCGTGCACAGGTCAAATAAAGCTGCTTTTCTGCTCGCGTTATGCCCACATATGCAAGACGGCGCTCCTCCTCCAGCTCTTCGTCGTCACTGAGCGCACGGCTGTGAGGAAAGACAGATTCCTCCATACCGATAATAAATACAACAGGAAACTCCAAGCCCTTCGCGCTGTGCATCGTCATTAGTATTACGGCATCGCCGGCATCGCTGTCTTCTTCATCATCATTCATGGAATCAATATCAGCGATTAAAGCCAAATCCGTTAAAAATGCCACAAGAGACCGATCCTCATTGCGGGCTTCAAAGTCCATTGTTACCGATAGAAACTCATCTATGTTCTCAATGCGTGCCTTTGATTCCAGCGTGTTCTCACGATGCAGCTCTTCCCGATACTGTGTGAGTTCGAGCATTTTTTCTGTAAGCTCCGTTACGCTCAAATAATCAACCATTGCCGTAAGATTATAAATCAGTCCGTAAAACTCATTCAGCAGTCCCCGTGTACGCGCATTGATATCCATACCAATATCACCAAGATTGCTTAAAAGACGGTAAATCGAAATACCGCGCTCGCCCGCTGCTGCTTCAAGCTTGCCTACCGTCGTATCGCCAATTCCGCGCTTCGGTACGTTAATAATGCGCATTAAGCTTATATCATCATCCGGATTGGATATGAGACGCAAATAAGCAAGCATATCCTTAATCTCTTTGCGGTCGTAGAACTTGATGCCGCCTACGATTTGATAAGGAATATCCGATTTAATCAAAATTTCCTCTATAACACGAGATTGGGCGTTCGTACGATATAAAATTGCATGATCAGAGAAACGCCGGCCTTTGTTTTTATTGTCGCGTATTTTACCTGTTACAAAGTATCCCTCGTCATGCTCAGAATCAGCCTGATAAATCGTAATTTGATCTCCTGCCCCCTGCGAGGTCCAGAGCTTCTTCGCTTTTCTGCCTGTATTATTATTAATAACTGCATTGGCAGCATCCAAAATATTACCTGTCGAGCGGTAATTTTGCTCCAGCATAATCGTCTTGGCATCCGGGTAATCTTTTTCGAAATTTAATATGTTCGTAATATCCGCACCGCGCCATCGGTAAATCGATTGATCGCTGTCCCCTACCACGCATATGTTGTGATGCTTGTCGGCCAGCATGCGGCACAGCATATACTGCGCTCTATTCGTATCCTGATACTCATCAACATGCACGTATCGGAATTTATTCTGATAAAAATCCAGCACTTCCGGCACATCTTTAAATAGTTGAATCGTCATCATAATCAAATCGTCAAAATCGAGTGAATTATTGCTGCGCAATCTTTTTTGATACATCATATACACCTTGGACACCATGCTTTGAAAATAGTCCCCTTGCTTCTCCTCATAGCGCTGAGGTGTAACGAGTTCATTTTTCGCACCGCTTATTGCAGCTTGGACTGCTTTAGGCTCAATTTTCTTAGTATCCATATTAAGGTCTTTCATGCAATTGCGAATAACGGACAGTTGATCGGCTGAATCAAGAATCGAAAAATTGGAGGAAAAACCGATACGGTCTATATCCTTGCGCAAAATACGCACGCACATGGAGTGAAAAGTGGATACCCAAATATCGCGTCCCGAAGGCCCGACCAGCACACTTACGCGTTCCTGCATCTCTCTGGCTGCTTTATTTGTAAATGTAATAGCCAATATGCTCCATGGAGCTACCCGCTTCTTCTCTATTAAATAAGCTATGCGATGCGTCAGCACCCGCGTCTTGCCGCTGCCCGCCCCAGCCATAATAAGAAGTGGGCCGTCTACAGCTAGAACAGCTGCTTGCTGCGGGGCATTAAGCTTCTCGACTGCTTCATCTATACTAATACGATTGAACATACTCGTACTCCTTTGTTCGCTTTTTGTTCGCCTAATTTCTAGTTTAGAATACGACTGACAAGCGTGTCAATCAGGAGCGAGAGAGACACTGTCGACAACTGTTTCCTGAACTGCCGCCACAGTTGCGAGCGCACCCGTCAAATCCGAATAAACAATATTTCCAACAACAACGGTATGGGCATATTGAGCCGCGTCTCTAGCCTTTTCCGCGCTGTCAATGCCGCCGCCATAGAAAAGTGTTGCTTGCTGGATTGATTTCCTTGCCTGCCTGACGTATTCCATGGAGCCAAACTTACCGCTATATTCCAGATATACGATTGGCAATCGCATTAGGCGGTCAGCCATCTGCACATGCGCAACAACCTCTTGCTCCGAAAGCTCAGTATGCGCACCAGTGATTTTCGCCGCAGTCGCTTCTGCATTCAAAATAATATAGCCTTGAGCAGCCGTTTCTTCCCACGGCACAAATGTTCCATACTCTACAAGACCTTCTGTCTGCTTGCCATTAATCCACTCCGAACGGTTCGTATTAAGCACAATAGGCACAAAGTAACCATCGAATCCGGGTACTGCGCCCTCCAGCGTAGACACCTCCAACGCGCATGCTACCTCGTATCTTCGGATACGGGACATTAAATCGACCGTATTGTCAAACGTAACCCCTGTAGAACCCCCAACTATAATTGCATCGGTTCCGGACATGCAGATTGCATCCAAATCTGCATCAGAAATTTCACGCTCCGGATCAAGCTTAAATACATGACGCCACCCCGAATACCATTCTCCACTCATTCAGCTATACGCCTCACTTTGCTACATTTCGTATTAACTTATATTTTTAAGAAAGCCTATCGCATATCAACTGCTCTTATGCAATAGGCTTGTGTTGGTTCTTGCTTCCGTTTAATTGTGTGCAGTCAACTTCCAGTCGTTCGTTATTTCACAAGCTGACCGCGGGTAACGCCGAGCTGATTGGTAGCTTTCAGTGTACGCCATACTTGTGTGCCAGTAATTCTGCCATCCAAAGCATCGCGGTACAACGATAATACTTCATGCACCTGCTCTGCCGACTCCTCCAAAAATTCAACGCGGAAGCTGGCTACGCCTAACTCCAGAAAGTTGCGGATGTACTCAGAGCCAGACTGCTCAATCGCATTATAGACCGTATTGCGGCAGCCTTCATCTACACGTACAGGATGCGACATGCCGATGCGGTCCTGCAAGGAAACGCGGTGCTCTTCACAAGGCCTGCCGCAATTCGTATAATCCGTACCCTCACTTAAAAACGTGCAATATACGCAATGCTCAGTATGGAACATTGGCAAATGCTGATGGATAACTACCTCCATGTGGCTAGTTTGCGATTGCTCAAGCAAATCGACCATTTGTTGAATATTTAAATCATAGGAAGGCGTTACAATATCCAATCCTGCTTCTAAAAATAATTTAACTGCTTTATGATTCGCTACATTAAGCGAGAAATCGCCAATCAGCTTTGGAAATGGCTTGTCCGGCTGCGCCGCTCTAGCCCGCAAGTAATAATAAAGCGCCCCTGTATTGCGTACCAGTATCGCATCCGGCTGAAGCTTTAAGATATTGGCATGGTAGCCGTTCTCGTTCGGCATATGAATACGCGGCGTTGCCAGCGCAATTGGCTTTCCTGCCTGTCTCGCTGCGGCAATTGCTGCAGGGAACTGTTTAATGAATTCAAAATCTGCATAAATAAAAGATGCATCCGTCTGAACTGCAGCCTCTACCTGCTCCAGGCTGCGGCATAGCACAGTCAGTTCAGCCTCGGAGCCAGTTAAAGCAGCTGTATGCTTTCCTGCCGGGCTTAGCTTCGATTGGGCATCTGCAAAAGCATCCACGTTATACTTTGTATATACAGGAGGCTTCGGACGCTCGCCTGCCAATAGCTCCACAGCTTCACGACGCAAACGATTCAGCTCGCGAATAGGCAATATAACGTCACCCTCCAGCGCAATCTCAAGCTGCTCCAGCTGAAATACCGTTCCGCCCAGTCGGCCAAGCTGCTCCTCCAAAAGTGCAGCATCCATCGGGCGCTTCTGCGCAAGCTCCAGCTCGAGCTCAGATGCCACCTCAATTGAAGTTCCTTTATTCACATCTGTCCAAATCGTATGCAGCGGCTCACCCGCTTTACCGGATACTTTTACATGAAGCGGAAATACACGGTATGGCTTATCTGTCTCAAAGCTTGCACGCAAGCGCCTGTCCAGTGCAGGATCGCTCGTTTTCCAAATACGATCACCTACATGCACTTTACGCAAATCAACATCATTACGACCTGAAACAAGCTCAATTAGCGTTCCTTCCTGAGCCTCGCCCTCAATCTTCACGCCATGGCGGCGCAAATCGTAAACGCGGCCTCCTTCTTCCTTCTTCGTAGGATCACCGGCATCAAATACGATACCGTCGCCGCGCTTAACTGGCGCATCCAGTCTGACCGTTACTGCATCGCGCATAATACGTTCAACCTTTCCCAAGTAAACGCCGCGGCTTTTAGGAAAAGTTCCTTCTACAAGCTTTTTATTGTTAGTCCCTTCTAGAAATCCGTGAGTAAAGCCTCGCGAAAAGCTTTGCTGCAGCTCGCGCACCTCTTCCCTGGATGGCTTGGAACGGTCACCGTCGAAATACTTGTCGATGGCAGCCCGATATTTGCTTACAACGTTAGCAACGTATTCTGGGCTTTTTAAGCGTCCTTCGATTTTAAAAGAAGTAACGCCTGCTTCAATCAGCTCAGGCACTAGGTCAATCGCCGCCAAATCTTTTGGAGACAGCAAATAGGCAACATCTCCCATCGGCTTTTGCTCGCCGTCTACCATTAAATCATAAGGCAATCTGCATGCCTGCGCACATTCCCCGCGATTCGCTGAACGGCCGCCCCACATTTCAGAGGTCAAGCATTGACCGGAATAGGAAACACATAGAGCGCCATGCACAAACACTTCCATAGGAAGCTTCGCTTGCTCGCCGATTGTGCGAATTTGCTTCAAATTATTTTCACGCCCTAAAACGACTCTTTCCATAAAGAACGGCTTCGTAAATTCAACAGCCTCCGGTGATGTAATCGTCATCTGAGTCGAGCCGTGAATCGGGAAGTCAGGCGACATTTCGCGAATGAGCTTCACAAGTCCAAGATCCTGCACGATAACCGCGTCAACACCTGCATCTATACACATGTCTATTAGCTTCTGCGCGTCGCGAAGCTCGTCTTCAAATACTAATATATTAAAGGTTAAAAATCCTTTAACGCCGTACGTATGCAAAAAAGCCATTATTTCAGGCAGCTCTTCACTGCGGAAATTGTTCGCTCTTGCTCTGGCATTAAATTTTTCCACGCCAAAAAATATAGCGTCAGCTCCATTGGCTACTGCCGCACGCATGCATTCCCAGTCACCGGCAGGCGCCAGCAGCTCAATATCCGCTCTTGTTAGTGTTGTCATTTTTTCATTTCCTCTCGCAAACCAGCTATTTGTCATTATTTTATCAAACCAAATCCTGCGAATCCACCACTTCTCATTGGCAATTTTATTTTGCTCAATCCTTATGTGATTTTGCTATCTTGCTTATGTTCTATAGTAGTCTAACAATCAATAGTGCTATACTAAAGGAGATTTAGTGGAAGATCATTATTTTATGGATAAACAGGAGGTTAATTTGGAATGAAACTAGGCGTATTCAGCGTACTTTTCGCTCAAAAATCTCTAGAAGAAACATTAGATTATATTGCATCAAAAGGACTCGAAGCTATCGAGCTTGGCACAGGCGGTTATCCTGGCAATGCTCACTGTAATCCCGATGAACTATTAGCGGATAACGGGAAGCTTAAAGCTTTCAAGCAAGCTGTTGAATCTCGCGGCATTATGATTAGCGCGCTTAGCTGCCATGCTAACCCGCTGCATCCGCAAAAAGCAATTTCCTCTGTCCATGACGCAGAAATTCGTAAAACGATCGAGCTCGCTAACCGACTTGAAGTCGAAGTGGTTAATTCCTTCTCCGGCTGTCCTGGCGATCATGAGGATGCTAAATATCCAAACTGGCCTGTAGCACCTTGGCCAAACGACTATCAGGAAATTTTGAAATGGCAATGGGAGAAGAAGGTTATCCCTTACTGGAGTGAGATCGGCACACTGGCTTCAGAAGCAGGCGTCAAAATAGGCCTAGAGCTGCATGGCGGTTTCTCTGTTCACAGCCCGGCGACACTTCTTCGCCTTCGTGAAGCTGCCGGCGATGCAATTGGTGCTAATCTAGATCCAAGCCATATGTGGTGGCAAGGCATTGATCCGGTGCAAGCTGTCCAAATTCTTGGACGCGCAGGCGCTATTCACCACTTCCATGCGAAAGACACGTCCATTGATCCAATTAATGTGAACCACCACGGGGTAACAGATATGCAATCCTACGCCCTGATGCTGGATCGCGCTTGGCAGTTCCGCACAGTCGGCTATGGACATGATATGAAAACTTGGGCAGATATTATTAGCGCCCTTCGTCTTGTAGGCTATGACTATGTCGTAAGCATTGAACATGAGGATGGACTGATGTCGGTTGACGAAGGCTTCTCTAAAGCTGTTTCCAATCTGCAGCAAATCCTGATCCGTGAGCCGCTTGGCGAAATGTGGTGGGTATAAAAAAAAGCGGGTGTCCCTTCGGTCTTCGCGACCTTAGGAGACGCCCTTTTTTTGTTCAATCATCATGATAAAAAAAGACGAGTCAGAGCCATACAAGCTACGCCGACTATAACCGTTAAGGACAAGCTTTTAGTACGAATAGCAACAGCTATTGTAGGAACAAGCGTAATCAAAATAGCCCAATTGACGGACACCCGATTATTGGACGTTTGCAATAAATTTCCGATGATAATGGCGCTTAATACACATACCGGTATATATTTTAACCATCTTAATATAAACTCAGGCAACTGGACATTTCGCACAAAAATAAAAGGAATAATGCGCGGCAGCCAAGTCACTAGCGCACACCCAATAATTAACCATAGTAAATTCATATCTAAACTCATTTTTCAGTCAACACTCCAATAGTCGCAACAATTACCGTAGCAATCAAAACTGCCATATGAACCGATACAAATTGAAGCAAAATGTACATCGTAATCAACATAATCACGATAAGTTTCAAGTAATGAATTAATTTCGTGTTCTCTACATTGGAAAGCTGCAAGACGAGTAGCGCAACAAACATGGCCACCAGTGCAAAGTCTAACCCCCATTGCTCCGCGTTGGGAATCCATCTCCCCAAATAAGCTCCAGCTATACAAGCAAAAAACCAAGAAAGATAAGCCGTTACATTCAAACCATCCATCCAGCGGCCGTAAAGCTTCTTATTTTTTATTGCCTCTGTCACCGCAACACCGAACGTTTCATCTGTTAACAAAGTGCCAAAGCCAATATTGCGCAGCAAGGAGTACCTCGTCAAATGAGGAGCTACCGTTAAACTCATTAATAAATGACGTAGATTTACTACAAAAATAGTAAATATAATGGCAGCAGGCGGAGTATTCGTTAATAGAAGTGCGCACAAAATAAATTGTGCGGAGCCTGCGTAAATAAGCAAGGATATTAATCCGATCTCCAGCATGCTTAAACCGGAAACTGCGCCGACTATTCCAAAAGAAAAACCGATGCTTAAATATCCGAATAAAGTAGGCACACAATCTTTCATCCCTTGTACAAATGAATTTTTCCGTTCAATCATGACCGCCTGCACAGCTATACCTCTCCTCTATCCAAGTACTTTCTATAAAGGAAATGCTCCTTTTTATTGTGTCACATTTATTATAACAAGCTTTTTTGTTAAATGAGTCATTATATAAAAAAACAAAACCCCTGGAAGATCTCGACTTGAGACCTGCCAGGAGCTTGCTTTTGTTACTATTATTAAGCTATTCGGCATGGCTCGCTGCTTTTTATTGAGCTTCTCCAACTACCGTGAAGCGCTCATTCCTATGCTGCGGATGTTCAATTTCATCCAATACCGCAATTGCATAGTCTGGATAGCTGATATAACTATCGCCTTTCGTATTTACAAGCAGCTGATCCTTGCCTTTAACATAAGAGCCCGTACGCTTGCCGCTTGGATCAAAAAATGCTGATGGGCTAATATAGGTCCATTGAATTCCGCTTGTTTGCTGCAGCTCCTCATAATTTTTCCCCATGTTGAAGGCGGTAGGGAAATAGGCCGCCGGGAAATCCGGCGTATCCATCACTCGAAGCGTCTTTGCCTCGTCTACATATATGCTTCCAGCACCGCCCACTACGATCATTTTGGTATGTGGCGCATGCTTAAGCGCCTCGATCAATACTTTTCCAGCCTCCACATGCTGATGCTCTTGCCCTGGAACAGCATTAAAAGCATTAACAATAACGTCAAAACTGTCGATATCATTGGATTGCAATTCGAAAATATTTTTTTCTATAACTGTTGCTGCTTTATTCGTAATTTTATTTGCGTTCCGAACAATCGCTGTTACCTCATGTCCTCTTTCCAACGCTTCTGTCAAAATGAAATTGCCTGCTTTTCCGCTTGCACCGATAACTGCTATTTTCATGAATAACTCCTCCTGTATATGTTTTACTTGTAACTGAATTGATTACATGTAACAATTATAGTTACAGGTTAGCTGAATGTCAATTGTTTGTCCATACCAGCTGCCAAAATCAACAGCCTTAGTATATATTTCATGTATTGTTTCATGATGATGCAGTATAATATACTTGTAATCAAACAGATTACATCTGATAAATCCATTTTTATTATTATTCGGCAGGTGTTTAACATGTCCATCAGCAGCAGATTTGCAGTCGGCATTCATATTTTATCGCTCCTAGTGCTTAACAAAGACAGAACTAACTCTTCTGAGTATATTGCAGCAAGTGTAAATACAAATCCTGTTGTCATTCGTAAAATAATGGGCATGCTAAAAAACGCAGGCCTCATTCATATCCGGCCAGGCGTCGCTGGCGCAGAACTAATCAAGGACTACGCTGAAATTACTTTGCTGGATGTGTACAAAGCTGTTAATGCTGTACCTGAAAATGAATTGTTCAGTATGCACAGCAGCCCCAATCCCGCTTGTCTAGTCGGCAGGAATATTCAAGAAGCAATTGATCCTTTGTTTTCGGCAGCTCAGTTGGCGATGGAAAAGCAGCTTGAAGGGGTAACTTTAAAACAAGTCATTGACCATATTGAAAACAACAAGTAATGTGAAAAGGCTGCACCCCTGCTTCAAAGAGCAGCGGGTACAGCCCGTTTTATATAGATCTCTTTAGTGAATACTGCTTTTACTAAATGTTCCGCCGAGTACATCCGTTACATGCTCAACCGCAATAAAAGCACTCTCATCAATGGATTGTACAATGCCTTTCAGCTTCGCAAGTTCCAAGCGAGAAACCACACAGTAAATGATTTCGGTCTGTTCCTTTGAGAATCCGCCTTTAGCTTGCAATAGAGTCGTCGTACGTCCAAGACGGTCAATAATCGCTTGTGAAATTTCCTCATATTCCTTGGATATAATCGTAACCGATTTCGATTCATCCAAGCCCTCCACGACAATATCAATCATTTTGATCGCAATGTAATACGTAAACATAGAGTACATGGCAGAATTCCAATTAAACACAAAGCCAGCTCCGATAAAAATAATAACATTGAATATCATAATGACCTGTCCGACGGCAATCCGGATTCTTTTAGATATAAGAATTGATAAAATTTCAATACCATCAAGCGCTCCGCCATAGCGGATTACCAAACCGACACCTATACCTAGTATTAACCCGCCAAATAAAACGGCTAGCAGTTTTTCCTCTGTAAACGCGCCTGAGTGATGCAGCGTTGCTGTAGTAAACGACATAACTGCAATGCCATATAAAGTAGAAAATGCGAATGTTTTGCCTAGTTGCTTGTAACCAACAACTAAGAATGGAATGTTAACTACGAAGAGCAGAATGCTAAGAGGTAATGAAGTGAGATGGGACAGCATAATCGATATGCCTGCAATACCGCCATCAATAATATTGTGTGGAACTAGAAATTTTTCTAAGGCAATACCCATAAGAATGGAACCGATCGTAATAAAAATGGCCCGTTTTAACAGTTCACTGAAAGATAATCTTTTGTGTTCTTTAGCCATAAAGGCTTCCCCCAATACTTTGAGCGAGCTAATTGTGGCTTCCAACACCAACCTTCACCATTGCCGCTTATATCCGATTGCTTTAAGAATAATAAACGCCTGTTCCTGCATAATACAGGCTGAATGCTGCTGACTGGAAACCGCATATGCCCGCAAAGGATCATATTAGCTTCTACAAACTTACTGCTGCAGCTAACTAATAATGTAGTTACATATTTAATAATAGTACGTTCTATATTCCTTTGTAAATGTCAGAGACAAAGAAATTTCATACTGCGCAGCATTATTATTCCTCATTTTGCTATTTTCTATAACCCATTACAAACAATATTATACGCTCTAAATAGTAAAAGGGCTGCCCGCGGGAATACCCGTCAGACAGCCCTGAATTACATATTTACAATTTAAGCAAGCCAAACTTTGAAGATCATTACATAATCAATAAACAAGAATAATGCTAGCGATACAGCTGTAAAACCGATCGCAAACACATTTTTTCTAGGACGAGCAAGCACCAGTCTTACAAATCCGATAGCAATGATTACAGTAAATGCGAGCATAAACCAATCAAACGGATCAATTGTAGACTTCGCAGCTGCTTCTGCTAAAAACATGAAGGGACCTCCTTTAATATACCCGTTGAAAGCGTCCGCTATATCGCGGCACCTAGCCTAATCTTACTCTATGTTATCTTCTTGCGGCAAAGGATGCAAGCCTCAAAACGCTTTCGTAACAACTTTGTCAAGATTGTCTGCTGATTTACTTGTTATTATACCATTTCTCAGCAAAATTACTTGTTTTTTTATTAATTATTTACAGATACGGTATGATCCAAAGGAAGTGACCCCTGTTCTTGCTGAGCATAGCGCTGAATCGTTCGTTCCCGATCTCTTGCCAGTATAGGGCGCAGGTATTTGCCTGTATAAGAGCCTTCCACTTCAACGACCTGCTCAGGTGATCCGACAGCCACGATTGTACCGCCTCCGCTTCCGCCTTCAGGTCCCAGGTCGATTAAATAATCGGCTGTTTTGATTACATCCAGATTATGCTCAATGACTAACACTGTTTCCCCGGAGTCAACCAAACGATGCAATACAGTAAGCAATCGGTCAATGTCATGAACATGCAAGCCCGTAGTAGGCTCATCTAGTATATAGAGTGTCTTGCCAGTACTGCGGCGATACAGCTCCGCAGCAAGCTTAACCCGTTGTGCTTCCCCGCCTGAGAGCGTAGTTGCAGGCTGACCAAGCTTCATATAGCCCAAGCCTACATCGACAAGTGTTTGAATTTTACGATGGATACGCGGAATATTTTCGAAAAATTGGCAGCCATCCTCAATCGTCATATCCAGCACTTCTGCAATATTTTTCCCTTTATATTTTACTTCCAAGGTTTCTCTGTTATAACGCTTGCCTTTACATACCTCGCAAGGCACATATACGTCAGGCAAAAAGTGCATCTCAATCTTAATGATGCCATCCCCGCGACAAGCCTCGCATCGTCCGCCCTTTACATTAAAGCTGAATCTGCCTTTTTTGTAGCCGCGAACCTTTGCTTCATTTGTTGATGAATACAGATCCCGAATATCATCAAACACGCCTGTATAGGTAGCAGGGTTAGAGCGAGGCGTTCTGCCAATCGGCGATTGGTCGATATCAATGACCTTCTCTAAATTTTCAATCCCGCGCATTTCCTTATATTGCCCTGGACGGGTTTTGGCCCGATTCAAATCGCGAGCTAGCGTTTTGTATACTATTTCGTTAACGAAGGTAGATTTGCCGGAGCCTGATACCCCTGTAACCGCAGTAAATACGCCTAAAGGAATCTTCACATTCACGTTGCGCAAATTATTTTCCTTGGCACCGCGCACCTCAAGCCATTTGCCATTAGGAGCACGGCGCTGTTGAGGAACCTCGATAAACTTGCGTCCGCTCAAATATTGCCCCGTTAAAGAACTCGAATCCTCCATAACCTCTTCAGGCGTTCCTTCCGCAATGACTTGACCGCCATGAATGCCTGCTCCAGGGCCTATATCAATAATATAATCTGCAGCCAGCATCGTATCCTCGTCATGCTCAACGACGATAAGCGTATTGCCAAGATCGCGCATATGCTCGAGCGTTTCAATCAGCCGGTCATTATCGCGCTGGTGCAGCCCGATACTCGGCTCATCCAAAATGTACAAAACGCCCATCAAGCTGGAGCCTATTTGTGTAGCCAGACGAATACGCTGCGCTTCGCCGCCAGATAACGTGCCGGCAGCGCGGCTCATGCTTAAGTATTCAAGTCCAACATTAACCAAGAAGCCAAGTCTGCTGTTGATTTCTTTCAATATTAAGTGAGCAATCGTTTGCTCCTTCTCGGTAAGATCCAGCGTTTGAAAGTATTTTTTAGCCTCTCCAATAGACAATGAAGTAACGTAAGCAATATTCTGGCTGCCTACTGTTACAGCCAAGCTCTCCTTGCGCAATCGCTGGCCCTTGCAGCTGCTGCATGGCTTGGCGCTCATATAGCCTTCGATGTGCTCACGCATCATATCAGATGCCGTATCCCGATAGCGGCGCTCCAAATTGTTGACAATGCCTTCAAACGGTACAAAGGCCTCCTTGCGATGGCCAAAATCATTTTCGTATAAAAAGCGCACCTTTTCCCCGCCAGTACCAAAAAGCAGCTTGTTCATTTGCTCATCTGTAAGCTCGGATACAGGGATGTCTTGAGGAATTTTATAATGTTCGCAAACCGCGCTCAAAAACTGAGGGTAATAATTCGATGTGCTTCCCGCCCATGCCAAAAAGGCAGCGTCTTGAATCGATTTGGTCTGATCAGGCACCAGCAAATCAGGATCAACAATCATGCTTTGACCTAATCCGTCACATTCTGGGCAAGCACCAAAAGGACTGTTGAAAGAGAACATACGCGGCGAAAGCTCATCTATGCTGAATCCGCATTCTGGACATGCTAAATTCGAGCTAAAGAGCAGCTCTTCCTGATCGATTACATCAACGATAACTTTGCCTTCCGAAAGCTTTAACGCTGTCTCCAGCGAGTCTGCTAATCGGCTATGAATATCACTTTTCACTACAATACGGTCAACGACAACCTCTATGTTATGCTTCTTATTTTTCTCCAGTTCAATCTTCTCACTAAGCTCGCGCAGCTCTCCATTTACCCGCACACGCACAAAGCCCTGCTTCTGAATATCAGCAAGCAGCTTCGCGTGCTCGCCTTTGCGACCGGACACGACAGGCGCCAATATTTGCAGCCTGGTGCGCTCAGGGTACTCCATAATCCGATCGACCATTTGTTCCACTGTCTGTGAAGTAATTTCAATACCATGAGTCGGGCAATGCGGACGTCCTACCCTTGCAAACAAAAGACGCAAATAATCATAAATTTCGGTTACAGTACCTACTGTTGAACGGGGATTGCGGCTTGTCGTCTTTTGATCGATTGAGATGGCAGGCGACAAGCCTTCGATAGAATCCACATCCGGTTTTTCCATTTGACCTAGAAACTGTCTGGCATAGGCCGATAGAGATTCTACATATCTGCGCTGCCCTTCTGCATAAATCGTGTCAAAAGCGAGTGAAGATTTGCCGGAGCCGCTAAGTCCTGTAAGAACAACAAACTTATCGCGGGGTATCGTTACATCAATATTTTTTAAATTATGGGCTCTAGCGCCCTTTACAACAATTTTATCAATAGCCAATCGGCTCGCCTCCTACTTTCCCATCTCCGCTTTAAGCTCAAGCAGCGCATCCCGTAATTCGGCAGCACGTTCAAACTGCATATTCTTGGCTGCTTCCTTCATTTCTGCTTCCAAACGTTCCAAGAGCTTCAGCTTATCCTTCTTCGTCATGCTCTGAGCTGCATCAGTCAAGTATTCCGATTTTTGCTCTGCGACCTTAGTCGCCTCAATTACATCATATACTTTCTTGCGAATCGTCTGCGGCGTAATGCCATGCTTATCATTAAAGGCTACTTGAATCGCTCTTCTGCGCTCCGTCTCCTTCAATGCCCGGTCCATAGAGTCTGTTATCTTATCCGCATACATGATTACGCGCCCTTCGCTATTGCGCGCTGCCCGCCCTATCGTTTGAATAAGAGAACGATCTGAACGAAGGAAGCCTTCCTTATCTGCATCAAGAATAGCAACGAGCGAAACCTCAGGCAAATCAAGCCCTTCCCGCAACAGATTTATACCTATTAATACGTGAAAAACACCAAGTCTTAAATCTCGCAGTATAGCTAAACGCTCAAGCGTCTTAATATCAGAATGCAAATAGCGGACCTTAATCCCTATTTCCTTCATATAATCGGTCAGATCCTCTGCCATCTTCTTCGTCAGCGTTGTTACAAGCACGCGCTCATCACGCTCAATACGAAGCTGAATCTCATGCAGCAAATCATCGATTTGCCCCTTCGAAGGCCGCACATCGATAATCGGATCGAGCAAGCCTGTCGGACGAATAATTTGCTCCGTCATGACCGGACAGTGCTCCAGCTCATAAGGGCCAGGCGTCGCTGAAACATAGATGAGCTGCTTCGTTTTCTCCTCGAACTCTTCAAACCGTAAAGGCCTGTTATCAAGCGCTGAAGGCAAGCGGAAGCCGTGATTAATGAGCATTTCCTTCCTCGCCTTATCGCCGTTAAACATTGCCCTGATCTGCGGCAGCGACACATGGGACTCATCCACTACGACCAGCATATCATCTGGAAAATAGTCCAACAGCGTATAAGGAGTAGCTCCGCGCTCACGGAAGGTCAGCGGCCCTGAATAATTCTCAATGCCTGAGCAGAAGCCCATCTCCGCCATCATTTCCAAGTCATAGCGCGTACGCTGCTCCAACCGCTGCGCTTCTAGCAATTTATTATCAGCCTTAAGCTCAGCAAGACGTTCCTCAAGCTCGCGCTCAATATTTTTAATTGCAACTTTCATCGTATCCTCATGCGTAACAAAGTGAGAAGCCGGGAAAATAGCAATATGATCGCGCTCAGCAATAATCTCGCCCGTTATTACATCAATTTCAGAAATGCGGTCGATCTCGTCCCCGAACATTTCGACACGAACCGCATGCTCATTATTAGCAATAGGGAATATCTCAACAACATCACCGCGCACACGAAACGTACCGCGCGTAAAACTAATATCATTGCGCTGATACTGAATATCTACCAGCTTGTGCAAAATCTCGTCTCTTGATTTCTCCATGCCCGTACGCAGTGACAGTACAAGACTTCCATATTCAATCGGAGAACCCAAGCCGTAAATACACGATACACTCGCTACAATAATAACGTCACGCCGCTCGAACAAAGAGCTGGTAGCAGAGTGGCGCAGCTTATCTATTTCATCATTAATACTAGAATCCTTCTCTATAAACGTATCCGTCGAAGGAATGTACGCCTCCGGCTGATAATAGTCGTAATAACTAACGAAATATTCGACTGCGTTATTTGGGAAAAACTCCTTGAACTCACTGCAAAGCTGTGCGGCCAAAGTCTTATTATGGGCAATTACTAGCGTAGGCCGTTGCAGTCGAGCAATCGTATTGGCGATCGTATACGTCTTGCCTGTTCCCGTTGCACCAAGCAATGTCTGATGGCGCATCCCTTGATTGACTCCCACTACCAGCTCATCAATTGCTTTCGGCTGATCACCCTGCGGCTTATAGTCTGAAACGAGTTCAAACTGCCGCTCATTCTGCCTCGCTATGCTCACTTGCTCCACTCCTTATCCGTTCAAATATATAATTCCTGTATATAAATTAAGTATAGACAACAATCATCCTATTTCAAAATAGAAATGAAATATATTCCACCCAAATGAGAATGTGTGTTCCCTTAATCATTATAACGTTACTTATATAACGATGCAATGCAAACCTTGCAATCCTTTCTGACAAACAATTTCCAGAAGTCGCTCACAATTGCGATCCTTTTATTACAATAAACTGCAGATTTACAATACTAAAATAATAAGAAAAAGATACTATATATAGTAAATTCTATCCAATTAAAACTACATATATTAACCGGTCGGTTAATTTTAATTTTTAACCGTTTACATTAACAAAAACGACAAATTTCACACAATATCTGGCAACATTTTTCAGAAAATGTTTAGTTTCTTCTGATATGATTTCATGTAGCATAACATAAGTTTAATAGTTTTAATGGAGGTGTGTCACACAGTTGTTGCTTCATGCTGCTAGTGCGGCATGCATTATATTTATTATAGGAGGTATACGAATTCATGAAAAAAAGAACACTCGCAATGCTCTTGGCATTGCTGCTCGTGTTTCAGTTCGCGAATTTCGCGGGCGTGACGAAGCATGCAAATGCTGCTGATGAGGGAAATGCTGAATCAACATTGAATGACGATAAAGGATTTAGTGTTACCAACATTATTATTTCAGACTCTCAAGTAGGGACTACCCCCCCAGGTGATGTAATAGCAGAAATCAAGGACCAATTAACAATTATAAATCCAGACTATCAGTTTCAGATAGGCAAATCTTTCTACGTTAAGTATGAATGGTTACTTAATGCAGAACATAGCTATAAAGCTGGCGACACCAAAGTTATCCCCCTCCCTTCCGGACTAACTTTAGCAAAGGAAGAAAATGGGGACATTAAAAGAAGCGATGAAACCATAGTAGGAACCTATTCAGCCCAAGATAATAAAGTAACGATTACATTTAATGAAAATGTAGTTGATTCGAGCGGCGAAGATGAGCCAACCGGCTTAATGACAGACGGTTATATCTACTTCTGGGCATATATTGATGAAAACAAAGTTTCAGACGGCGATAATGAAGTCACCATTGATTTCGAGAAAGCTGAGTTCCCTATTACGATTAAGCCAAGGGCGGCAGGAGAACTAATTGTCAAGCATAATAAAGTCTCCAAAGAAGCCGACGGCTGGTTTGTTGATTGGACAATTGATGTAAATACATCATTGGACAAAATTAACAACGCTGTTTTGACTGATAGTTTACCTGAAGGTTTAGAACTTGCCAGTGATGTCACTATACACAAGCTGCTTGTCGATCTCACTAAAACGTCAGATAACATTTCACTTGATCCAGCATTTGAGAAAAAAATCACACAAAGCACTTTCGATAATGATGAGATCATCATCAATTTTACTGATGAACCTTTAGAAGAAAATCCTTTGCAAAGTGCATACCGAATTACATTTACTACCAAAGTAGTAGATCCTGACACAACAAAGGATCTTAAATTCCTGAACAAGGCTGTTCTTAGTGGAACAACACCTGCTGGTGCAGCTGTTAGTAAAGAAGCCCATAGCGAAGCCAATTTCAAATCAATTCCACTGTTTAGCAAAACAGGTGATAAATCAAATTCAAATTTTGTTGAATGGGCTAAAGATAAATATAAAGTAAATTGGACTGTTCAATATAATTTCGGGAAAAATGTAATTGAAAAAGACAATGCAGTAATTTATGACCGATTTACAAATAGTCATCAACTGGTTAACGGTACTTCAGGTGTAAAAGTTTATGAAGTGGATGTTGACGAAGACGGCAAGCTCATAAGTGGTGGATCAAAAACTCTAGTGTCTTCTCCAACTGATTACCGTATCACGGCAATTACGGACGAAGAAATAAATGAAAAAAATTATAATGGCTTTAAAATTGAATTTCAAAATAATATTGATAAAGCATATCTGATTGAGTATACAACTGAAACTATAGAAGATGTATTTAGTGATTCCACTATTCGGAACTATGTATCGGATAAAGAAGAACTTCCTGCACAATCTATTCCAATCCACATCAGCCAGCAATTTTTTGGCAAGTCACATAACAATTCTATCGACTACAAAGAAAAAAAGGTAACTTGGACAGTTGACATTAATAAAGCAGGATATGCACTTCCTAATCAATTTGTGTATGACGATACCTTTGGGGTCGTAGGGTTTGATAATAAAACGACTGGGAATGGACTAAAGCTGGTACCAGGCTCAATTAATATTTATATTGATGGAAGCAGTACACCTGCCACTAGCGGATTTGATATTGAGTACAAATCAGGCGATTCCCAAGATGAAACAGTAGGATTTAAAATTAAATTTACACCTGGATCCGATAAAAAACATGTGTACAGAGTAACTTACGAAACTTATTTCGACTATGACGAAGCGTCAGACTCAACAACTCACAAAGGATACACAAATAATGGTAAACTTCAAGGTTTTGACACATCTATCAACATACCTGATCAGTCGAAAGGCTTTGAGGCAGACACAACATGGGACTGGGAAAATAATGGTGAAAAATTCGGCTCCTACGACCCTTCTTTGAAAGAGATTACTTGGAATATTGGTATCAACTATAACCAGAAAGTATTGAATAACGTCATAATTACAGATACTCTGAAAGAAATTGAACAATATGTAAAAGACTCTTTAGAAGTCTATGAAGTTGAAGTTATAACGGAAGGATCGAAAGGATCTACAAAGAGAGCTGATACAGCTCTGACAAATGACGAGGTAAGTTCATTACTCGATTTTAGTCCTGAGCTTACTAAAGGCGAAACGTTGACGTGGACTTTTAAAAATCAAATTCCAGCCAACAAAGCTTATCTCATTACTTTCAAAACTTCTATTGATGGATCGCTAATTGACAAGTCTTTCGAAGATATCGTTAATGTTGCAAATTGGACTTACGAGAATACGCCAGGTAAAAAAGTCGAGGAATCTTTAACTGACACTGTGAAAATTCCTAAAGCAGGGAAATATGTTTCTAAATCAGGGAAACAAGTTTCCAATGACTCTCTTGAAATTGAGTGGACAGTCAATATTAACGAAAATCAATCCTTACTCGAGAACGTTAAATTAACTGACAAGCTTGATAACACTGAAAACTATGGACAAATCTATCTTCAAGAAAGTTTTGAGCTATACGAAGCTGCCTATAAAAAGAAAGGTGATGGAAGCTTTGTATGGGAGCGCGTTGGCGAAAAGCTTGAGAAGGGCACAGACTATACATTGACGTTCAATTCAGACAGTACGGATTTCACTTTGGAGTTTTTAGGAAAAATTGTAGATCCGACTGATTCTAACCAACAAATTACAGCTATTAATAAAGGCTATAGTTTATCCTATTCTTCTTTAGTCAGTGCTGATCCAGGCGTCAATACTACAGTAAAAAATAAGGTTGTATTAACAACTGAAACTAGAGTTAACAATGATGATACAACGGGAGAAAGCGGCCATGCAGCATTCCAGCTTTCTGGTAGCGGTGCTGGAGCAAATCAATACAAAGCGGATATTGAAATTACAAAGATAGAGAAAAATTCATTGGAAAAAGTGGAAGGAATTCAATTTCAACTATTACGCGCATCTAATAATAAAGTTTACAAAACATCTGATCCTACTGATACCAATGGTGAAACATCCTTCAAGGATGTGCCGTATGGAAACTACATTTTGAAAGAAGTAGAGCATCCTCACTACTACTTGGATGCTGGTTGGACAGATGAACAACTCATTATTAAAATTGATAACAAAGAGACTCTCAAGATTAAAGTAAATAATGAAGAGAAACAAAAAGGTTCCCTAACGATTGTTAAAACAGAAAATGACGAGCATGGAAAGTTGCTCCCTGGAGCAGAATTCACTATTTATGAAGATGGCGATAACGCCAACGGGCCAACTGCTAAAAAGGGAATAACAGGTCAAGATGGAAAATTAATTTTCAATGACTTATATCAGGATGTAGACTACTGGCTAGAGGAAACAAAAGCTCCTTATGGTTACAATATCATTGGTGCTAATCCAATGAAAGTCAGTCTGTCAAAAGGAGAAATCAGCAAGGAACTACCTATTTCCAATACGACCAAACCAACGGGAGAAATTAATGTAGTAAAAGTAGATAGCCAAGGCGGAAATAAACCTCTTGCCCATGCAGTTTTCGAATTGATTAACATCGATTATCCAAACCAAAAATTCGAAAACGTTATAACCGATGAAAATGGTAAGGCATCATTTAGTAATGTCCCTTATGGTAATTACGAAGTTAAAGAAGTTACTGCACCATTTGGGTATAAAGTGAATGTAAATGCTCACTCTGTAACAGTAGATAGCACAAATTCGACTCCTACTGTAACTGTTACAAATGATCCAGCCTTCGGTGAAATAGAAGTTAAGAAAATCGCCAGAAACAGCAACCCTGAAAAACCTTTAGCTGGAGCTGAATTTAAACTTTATCCAAAACACGATAAAAATAATAAGGACTTCACTTATACTGGCACATCTGGCACGGATGGCATCCTAGTGATTAGAAATTCGATTGGCGACGTTATAACTGATCTACCTGTTGGAGAGTACATTCTTAAAGAAACAAAAGCTCCAAGCGGTTATATTCTTAACAATGTAGAGTATGAAGTTGAAATTAAAGATGGAGACACAGCTACTCTTACAGTCGAAAACCAGCTCTACATTCCTGGTCCAATCATTACACCGACTCCGACTCCGACTCCGACGCCTACACCAACGCCAGAGCCGACAGAGCCGACTGAACCAGAAGAGTCAGGTAACCCAACACCAACACCTACTCCTTCACCGGAGCCGACTCCTTCCACTAAGCCAACTCCGACTCCAGCTCCAACACCGAAGCCGGAGAAGCCAGTAACGAAGGAAGAAACGCCTGAAGAAACACCTGTTGAAGGTGAAGTAGATGTTCCAGACAACAAAACAACTAAACCGGGTCAGCCTCCGAAAAATGGCGAACTTGAAATAACGCCAGACGGCAAATGGACTTATACGCCGAAGCCAGGCTTCAAAGGTGATGACAGCTTCAGTATCATCGTTACCGATGAGGACGGCAATGAAGAAGAATTGTTCTACGAAATCGTCGTTGAAGAAGTTCCACGTGGCGGTGTCGAAACACCGGACGTTGATAAGCTTCCAAAAACAGGTGAAGATAGCTTCTTGCTAGTTCAGCTGCTAGGTGCAGCTATTGCTATGACAGGTATTGCATTACTTGTTCGTCGCCGTTTCCTTATTAAAAAATAATTCTTA
>NZ_JAZHCT010000061.1:0-22959 GCF_036541265.1 Paenibacillus sp. IITD108
CCTTTCTTGAGCAAAATCAGTGCTTTTTGGGTAATTAAGCGCAATAGCAACCATTAGAAAATTTAAACCATCATTTTTGCGCGATTAGCGTTTGTGGCAACCCTTAGAATTTCATCATTGCTCAGTATACCCGCAATTAATCAGCAGTCTCATTAATATCCTTATACTTTTATATGCCTACTTCCCTCATTTTCACCGAAACCTTCTCCATCCTGCCATCCATATCCGCGCCGTCAAACCTCGGCAGCTTCAAATCACTCACGATTATTCCGTCCCGCATAAACATAATACGCTCCGCGCGTGCAGCAACCTTGGCGTCATGAGTGACAAGCATAACCGCAGTACCGTCCGAATTGATTTCCGATAATATATCCATAATTTCTTGCGCAGATTTTGAGTTAAGCGCACCTGTAGGCTCGTCGCCGAAAATAATTGCCGGGCTGTTCATAAGCGCCCTGCATATTCCCGCACGCTGCAGCTGGCCTCCCGATACCTGTGTAATGTCACGCTTTTCAAGCTCTGCAATCCCTGTCCTTTTCATAAGCGCTCTTGCTTTTTCCGTTATCTTTGCAACGTTTTTTCGATTGTCACGCATCGAGGGCAAGATGATATTGTCCAGGATATTCAGATTTTTTAGCATGGTCGGCTGTTGAAAAACATATCCGATTTTAGTTCTGCGTATATCTGCAAGCTCATTCTCTCCGACCGTGGATAACTCTCTGCCGTCAAAAACGACCTTTCCGCCATTAATGCTGTCCGTCCCGCTTAGTGCAAACATCAGCGTCGATTTCCCTGACCCGGAAGGTCCCATAACCGCAACGAACTCACCTTCATTTATTTCTACGCTCACACCGTCGAGGATATTGCGTTTGTCACTGCCCTCCCCGAAAGACTTTACGATCCGATCACCAATAATAATCTTCTTCATAGGCCTACTCCTTCATATGTTCGGAAATTTTGATTTGTCCCGCGCCCGATGTGCCGATTATTGTTGCGATAAGCACCGTGCCTATCATCATCAGCGGACTAAGCACATACGCCGAAAGCGGATTAACCGCAAACTGAAACGTCGAAGCGCCAAAGGAGGAAATAACTGCGCCCGCCAGCATTTCTCCAGCCGTGTTTGCCAGAAGCGTGCCAAGTACAATACCGATAATCAGAACGAATGCCGAGCGTGAAATATACTGTGCATTAATATCCGCATTTGTAAAACCGAATGCCTTCAAAACTGCTATCGAATATCTGTCCTTCGCGACAAGCATTTTCATGAACAATAAACTAACTAATACCGATATAATCAGCGCAATGGCAATAGCCGCGTAAGAAGCCTTTTTGACAGAGTCTATTGTCGAGCCGAACGTCTGCGATATAAATTGCGCAATATCAGAAACCTTTGCAAAAGCAAATCGTTCCGCATACTCCGCAGTTTTTTCAATAACAAGAGCTTTATTCGCAAGCTCCGCACAAATAACGAACCACAGCATATCAGCCGAATTGTCGTTAAAAACAGCCTTCGCAGTTTTGCCGCCATTCGTTATGTCAGAATAAATGCCGCTTATTGTAAGACTCTTCTCCTTCCCGTCAATGAACAGCGTAATGCTATCACCAGTCTTTTTGCCCAGCTCGTCTGCGTTCAAAGTGGACAACGCGATTTCATTTTCTGCAGCAGGTGCTTTGCCATGAGAATAGGCAATAGGGAATACGGAATGATCGCCAAGCTCAATTTTAATATTTTTCTGGGTGCCGCTCCCCGCCTTTACTTTGAACGTTTTTGTAGTAAGCACGGCATACTTTGAAATGTCGCTGTCACTTTTCATACTCTGTATGATTTCGGCGGCTTTTTCAGACATACGATCCGTCTGCTGAAGATCAATGCGCATATCATAGCTTCCAATCCCCATATATTCGATAAAGCTTTTTGAGGAAATCGTGTTATGCAGGTTTTGCGGAACAATCATAATAAATGATGAAAGTATGAATACCAGAAGCATAGTAGCATAAAGCTTTTTTCTTGCCAGAACATCTTTAATTCCCAGAAAAACATTCGTATTAAGCAGCCTGTTCCCACTTAAACGCAAATACTTTGCTCCCGCCGTTTTTTCCGGTGAAACGCCAAAGCGTATAGCTTCGGCAGCGGATATTTTACGAAACCGTTTCAGCACTCCACTTACGTAGACAATAATGGCAACAAATATAAGTACAACGCCGAGCATTGCGAACAGCGGCGCGAAAGAAGCATTTTCGCTTTCTCCCATATAAAGCCGGATATTTTCGAGAAGCATCCCTTTGAAAAGAAATGAAAGGACAAAGCCTGCTATACTGCCTGCCGCCGCGATCACTGCATATTTTGCAATGTAAATCTTCTTTATGTCGGAAACCCGCAGCCCTATTGCCTTCATTACGCCAATTTCACGATAGTCATCTTCAATTTTAGCAAGCAGTGTAAAACGTATGCACATAAAAGCGATAGCAACGACGAGCACGCTGACCAGCAAAATGATCCCAATCATCATCCCGTCAGAAATAGCATTAAGCATTTTAAACAATGGAAAGGTTATCGTTGGTCCGTTCGCTTCAAGTCCTGCAGAGGCATAGGCTGCTTCGAAAGCCCCCAATGCTGATAAATCGTTTAATCTGAATTCGATCAAATACTCTGTGCTTCCCAGGCTTTTCATTTCCGCGTAATCATTTGCACTAACTAGAAATCGCTTAGAAGAGGAAAGCATAGAATTCATTTGCGAATCGCGCAGAAATCCCGCTATCGTCAATTCCTTGCCGCTTATGACGGCCTTGTCGCCGAGCTTGGCCTTGTTCATATAATTAACTGGTACATAAAGCTCGCCGTCGGAAACGCTAATGACGTTTCCATCAAGATCAAGCAGATAGTCGAACTTTTCGCTTTGGACACTAAATCCATTGTCTTGCACATTATTCGCCAGCGAGCTTTCGCCTAACTTAATCCGCGCGCCGTCAATATTGAGATATTCCAGCACTTGAAATTCGTCGACAGTACTGTTCTTTTGAGCAAATTCCGTCAGCCTTGCCGTATCTATTTCCCCTGTATGCATCTGCAAAAAATGCGGCGTTTCCGCCCGCTTCATAAGCGTATCTATTGCGCCTGATAGATTTACAATAAGTATCGCCGCAAGCGATACAAGCATAGCTGCAGCAGCAACAAATATTATAGTAGTCAACGTGATCAGCTTGCTTTTTGATATATCATTGCGGATTATTCTGTTATACATAAGTCACCCCTGTTCAAGCCTCTTCATCCTCTACACCAAACATCTTCAAGGTTTCCATCAGACTGCCGCTTTCTGCGCCAAGCAGTCTTTCTACATTACTTATAAAAGCAACCATTCGTGAGAAGCGCTCCTCGTTCGTCATCGCAATCATGTCATCATCAAAAACAGTAGTCGCATAGATCACAACCATTTCCATACACTCATACGGAAACGGCGTATGGAACATTCCTTGCTCAATGCCTTCACGGATTATCCCCGCCAATATCGGCGGAACGCCATTAATAATGACCTTTTGTATTTTTTGATGCATCAGCGCGTTTTGCGGCTTATGAATGTGCTCCATAATTTCCTCGCTGCTTCCGCCGCTTATGTTCAGTGCCATAACAACACGAATAATCCGGTCGACTATGGGGAGGCTCTTATCAGAAGCTACTTCCTGCGCTGCGCTTAATAGACGGACATTATACCGCTCAATGAGCGCATCCATAATATCCTCCTTCGATTTGAAGTGATAATATAACGTTCCCCGCGCAATGCCGACCTTCTCGAGAATATCGTTTGTACTTGTGCCGTCAAAGCCTTTCTGTGCAAAAAGCTCATCCGCCGCATCAAGGATCTCGTTCCTGCGTTCTTCTGCTTCTTTTACAACTCTCATGTTCACACCTCCATTGGACCGACTGTCTGTCGGTTAATAGTAACACAATTTCAGGGAAGGTATCAAGTTAATCTAATGTAAAACAAAATGAATCCGCCCGCAAAATAAGCGAACAGATTCATCGTTATGAAAAGCCTATATTTGTTCTGACATGCTATTATTCATTCTTGAACCGGCGATCCATTATTGTAGTTGGGTTGACTTTTTGAGCAATGATGAACTTCTAAGGGTTGCCACAATCGCTATTCGAGCGAAAATGATGGTTTAAATTTTCTAACGGTTGCTATTGCGGTTAATTACCCAAAAAGCACTGATTTTGCTCGAGAAAGGGTACAATAGCGCTCGTGACAACCGTTACATTCTCAAATGAGCTAAAATAATCGAAATAGCCTCTATAGCAACCGTTAGGCACGGACAAGTATAGAATGAAACTTTAGTACGATTAAACTAACTTGAATGTCAATTCTTCCTTAATGACATCGACAATAGAATCTACAAAGCTGGAAAGCTCTTGCTCATTCGGACCCTCAGCCATGACTCGAACAAGCGATTCCGTGCCTGAAGGGCGAACCAGCACTCTTCCGCTCCCGCCCATCTTTTGCTCTACGGACCTGATGGCTGCTTCGATTTTTTGATTCCCTGCCAGCTTCGATTTGTCCTCTACTTGAACATTCACCAGAAGCTGCGGGTACTTGGTCATGCACTCAGCAAGCCCGCTTAGAGGCGCGGATTCGGACTTCATCACATCCATCAGATGGATCGCGCACAGCATACCGTCTCCCGTCGTATTATAGTCCAGCATTACGATATGGCCTGACTGTTCCCCGCCCAGGTTATAGCCGCCTTGTACCATTTCCTCCAATACATAGCGATCTCCGACTTTGGTTTGTTTAGCTTCCACTCCATATTGCTCCAGCGCCTTATAGAAGCCGAGGTTGCTCATCACAGTAGAGACCACTGTATTGTTATTCAACCGATGATGCTTCTTCATGAATCCGGCGAGGATGAAGAGGATGTGGTCCCCATCAATGATCGTTCCCTTCTCATCGACGGCAATGAGCCGATCCGCATCCCCGTCAAAGGAAAGGCCTAAATGGGCCTGATGCTCCAAAACAGCCTGCTGCATCGCTTCAGGGTGCGTAGAGCCGCAGTCACTGTTAATATTCAACCCATCCGGTTGATGAGCCAGGACAACCGTGTCGGCACCCAAATCGCGGAAGAGCTGGGGCGCGAGCATCGAAGCCGCCCCATTGGCACAATCCACTACTACTTTAAGCCCTTCGAACCGATTCTTCACCGTGGACTTTAAATAAGAAATATAAGCTTGTCCGCCTTCGAGGTGATCCTGTACCCTGCCCACATCGCCGCCAATCGGGCGAGGTATCCGGTCTTCATCCGCATCGAGGAGCGCTTCAATCTCCGCTTCCATTTCATCCGACAGCTTAAATCCGTCTCCACCAAAAAATTTAATCCCGTTATCCTCCACAGGGTTATGAGAAGCGGAAATCATCACCCCTGCATCTGCTCCTATTTCTTTCGTCAAGTACGCTACGCCTGGCGTAGAGATGATCCCTAAACGTACAACATCTGCACCGATCGACAACAAGCCTGCAACAAGAGCTGCTTCCAGCATTTCTCCCGAAATGCGGGTATCCCGCCCTATTGCAATTTTAGGCCGCTTCCCTTGCTTGTTCCAAGTCAGCACATATCCGCCTGCCCGGCCTAATCGGAATACCAGCTCAGGGCTTAACTCCCCGTTTGCTACGCCTCGTACTCCATCTGTACCAAAATATTTCCCCATACGTATCGTCCCTTCCCTTACGATTTCGCGGCTTCCTTCCAGCTTTTGTATTCATGGATGGAAAAGCCTTGATAACCGTTAAACCACCGCATGACAATATGGCTCAGCTGCATTTGCCGATGCATGCTGGAGGCGCCTTTTTCAAAAAAAGAAATATGCTTCCCTTCATCCGAAGGGGCCATTTCCAGACCTATAATAACAGGCTTCCCTGCTCGAGTTCCCTCTTTAATCATCGGCAGAGCATTGGCGATAATGCCGTTCTCTCCGATCGCGAAATTCCGGTAATTCATGAGCACTACACGGTCGAGCTGCTCGATCATCCAAGAACCCACGCTGCCGCTATGGCCGGCAGGAATCTTATGAATCCAGAATGGGAGATCGGCTGATACCCGCAAGGCTGAGCCTTGCTTCACCTTTTTGACCAAAAACGCCATATTCCCCATCCATTGGCGTACGACATCTTCACGATCCTGTTCCCATTCCTTCAATAGATAAGGTTCAATATCCACGTGGATGCCGTCAAATGCGGCTCGTTCATCCGCAGCAAGCTGATAGTCTTCTATCCAATCGATAAAGGATTCAATTTCCTGTTGATAACCGGTTAATCCCCAGGCCGGATCTCCTCCTAACGCTTCGACTTCAATCCCTAATCCGTGAGCTGCTTCGATAAAGGCCCGATACGGTTCAAAGTCTTTTGCTTTGCGGTCGACATGCAGGAAGATCACATTCACTCCCTGGTCTTCGGCAAAGGCGAGCATTTCGTTTTTGTCCTTCATCAAAGCTGTTGTATCCCATACCCAGGTTGCTTTTACAGGCGGCTTTTCTGATCCCCATTGCAGCATAAGCACCGCCCCGATCACCATGCAGGATAGCAAGGTAATTATGATGATTTTAAGAGATAACATCTTTCTTGGCGTTACGAGCTTAAGCCCCAACAGAAACCTTCACATCTTTTTGATTGATTCCGGTTCCCAGCTTATGAATGTTATCCGACTTGATATCTGCAAAAGCATTGCGCGTATCAATGATCGGAACTCCGATCTCGGCTAACTCATGATAGCTGAAGCTTCGGTGATTGGTGATCAACACCAGGCAATCGTATTGGGAAAATGCATCTGGGTCGTATTTTACCGTCTCAACGATGTGACCTTGCTCGTCTTTGAACGTAGTCGCATACGGATCGTAATACTCGACTTTCGCACCGCTTTTTTTGAACAATTCATAGATTTCCAAGCCGGGAGATTCACGCAGATCATCGATATCCGGCTTATAGGACATGCCTAATAACAGCACTCTCGAATTGCGGATCGATTTCGCATATACATTTAACACTTGAGCCGTTTTGTTCAGCACATATTCCGGCATATTATCGTTAATAGATTGGGCCAATTCGATAAACTTGCTGTAGAAACGGAATTCCTTTGCTTTCCAGGACAAATACATTGGATCCAGCGGAATGCAGTGACCGCCGATTCCCGGCCCCGGATAAAAGGACATAAAGCCGAACGGCTTCGTAGAAGCAGCTCGAATGACTTCCCACACGTCAATAGACATTCGATCACACATCATGGCCAATTCGTTGACGAAAGCGATATTGACGCTGCGAAACGTATTTTCGAGCAGCTTTGACATCTCCGCTACTTTCGGAGAAGAAACCGGAACGACGGTTTTGACCACATTGTTGTAAAGCATGATCCCTAGTTCTTTGCATTTCTCGGTCGTTCCGCCAATGACCTTGGGCGTATTGTACGTATTGTAGTTGGGATTGCCCGGGTCCACGCGTTCCGGCGAGAAGCACAGGAAAAAATCCCGGCCTACCGTCAAGCCCAGAGCCTCGAGCTCATATTCAATTAATTCTTCTGTCGTTCCGGGATACGTCGTACTTTCAAGGACGATCAACGTTCCTTTTTTAATATATTTCTTGATCTCATTCACAACGCTCACGATAAAGGATGTGTCCGGATCTTGGTGTTCGCTGAGCGGAGTGGGCACGCAAATGCTGATCGTATCCAATTCCCGAATAGCTTCGAACCGGTTCGTTGGCACAAATTTCCCGCTGCCCACGGCATCGGCCACGATAGAACTTGGCACATCTTGAATATAGGACTCTCCATCAAGAAGGGACTCTACCTTACGGTTATCCAAATCAATGCCATAGACGGTAAAACCGCCTTTCACCATTTCCATCGTTAATGGCAAGCCTACATATCCCAGGCCAATGACGCCTACCTTCGCCGTTTTATTTTGCAGTTTTTCTTTTAAATGGTTATATATCATATCGTATCCGCTCCTCGAATTCTCAATTTTAATTGTTTTTAGTCAATCTCTTAATCTTCCATTCCAATTCAGAGATCGAAAGCGGTTTTGTCACATAGTCGGCAGCCCCTGACTCATAAGCACGACTCATATTTTCCGTGAGCTGCTTGTCTGTCAAAACGATCACCTTGCCTTCATGCGAGTTAGTGTCTTGAATCTTGCGGATGAGCTGGTATCCATCGATGACAGGCAAATTCAATTCGGTAATGACAAGGCCCGGCAATACTCGAGCGAATACATTGTAAGCCTCTTGTCCATCCTTGGCCTCATATACGCGGTACCCCTTTAACTCCAGCCGGGTCTTGAGAAATTTGCGAACGATATCGTCAGTGTCGACAATAAGAACGGATGTCGCAGCATTGGATTCCGTAAAGAAGTGAATGTCTCCTTCCTTCCCTTTGCTCTGGATCGCCTGTTGAATGAATTTCTCGATCGCAGACACGATCGGGTTTCCGCTCTCCGGGAAGCTGGATACAATCAATTGCCCTTGCAGCACTTGCTGATGTTGGAGAAAATCTTTCAATACTAGAGCCGCATAATGGGTACTGCCCAAGGTTCCATTGTCCAAAACCGCACACAGCATCTGATTCGGATCGTCATAGAAAAATTGGACCGAAAGAGAGGCATCATTTTTGCTCATCAATAATTTCGCCTGTTCGAGCGTTTTTGGGTTTATATTCGCGCAAGGAGCCAAAATAACTCCGCACGAAGCGTTCTTCTTCGTCGCCAAATGAATGAATTGTAAAAGCTGTAACGTGATTTCCTGAATGCTGCTGCGAATAACAACGGCCACATTCTCCACTCCTTTTATCTATATATATTTGATATTATTTATTGAAATCGGTTCTAACCATCGTTCCCCACGAATTATTATTGCGGAAGAAGTCGATGTGCCCCAAAAATCTCCACAGAACGCCAACTTGTTGATAACCGAGAAACATAAGGAAAGAGTAGAGCATCATTTTATTGAGATCACTCAGCTTAGGATAACGGCTAAACGCTTTTTCCTCGATAAATAAAGCGCCAAGGCTAAGGATGAAGCAGGAGAAAAAGTTCACCATCATAAACACAACGACTGTTTTCCAATCCGCCATATTGAGCAGCCAATAACCGAGCATAGCGATTAACCCGGTCAGACGGAAATATGGATTCAAGGTTTCAAACAGGATGTTATAAGGAATCGTTAACAGCCCGAACACTTTATAACGGGGACGGAAGATCATATGGATGCCTTCTTCGATCATGTTTTTCAAGTTACCGCGCCCCCAGCGCATGCGCTGGCTGCTTAGAATCCGGTACGTATCCGGTGCTTGAGTCCAACAAACGGCATCCGGGCAAAAAGCAACTTGATAAGGTATTTTGTTCTTCAGGCAATAACGATGCAGCTTAATAACGATGTTCATGTCTTCCCCAGGGTATCCGCCACGGTATCCCCCTATGGCAATTACTTTATCCTTCTGAAAAACGCCAAAGGCGCCGGATACAATGATCAATCCGTTAATGGAGCTCCAGCCGATCCGGCCGCCCAAGAAAGCTTTGATATACTCCACGTTCTGGAGAGCAGGCCACATTTTTTGGGGGAATCTGATGTTTTTGACCATCCCGTCTTCTACCGTACAGCTGTTAACGATTCGAATATTTCCGCCGACCGCTACCGTATCTTCGGGGTTTTCCATATACACTCTGGCGATTCTTGTCAGAGCATCCTTTTCTAAAAGGGAATCCGCATCAATCGTAGAAATCAAGCCATAGCGGGAAAGGTTAATCCCTGCATTCAAGGAATCGGCTTTCCCTCCGTTTTCCTTATCGATGAAATACAAGTTCGGATATTCAGGATTGTGATAGTACCCTCTGACCTTTTCGGTTTTAATATGTTTTGCAACAAAAGGCTTAACTTCTTTTAGTTGAAACTCTTCGATCATAATTTTGGCTGTATCATCTTTTGAGCCGTCATTCACGACGATGACCTCATATTCCGGATAATTCAAAGCCAATAAATTTCGTACATTTTCTTTAATCATTAATTCTTCGTTATACGCCGGAACTAATATGGACACTGGCGGCACGTGTTCAGAACCGGATAGCTTCCGTACGCGATTATATTTGATCCCTCTTTGAAGAGGGAAAGTATGACGAATCGACAGACCGAAGATCAGGAAATAAATGAACGTAATAATCAAGGTATAATACATGGCAAAATAGCCGTATCCTAATAAAAAGTCGCGCAAGAAGTCCATTGCTTGTTGTAAATAATATTCCAGCATCCTCATGCTTTGTTTCCTCCTGTCCCTGTAAGCTATACAACACGATAGATTCGTTTGTTCTTGCCAAGCATTTTTTCGTAATAGTAGGTGAGCGAATTATATCGTGTCAGTTTGTCAAGGTCATGAAGCTGTAGCGAAAGAAAGTTGAGTTCTTCCACAATAAGCATCTGGAGGTATTCCCCTTGCTCCGATCCTTTTACATCTGCAGTGACTTCGCATAATGTGGCTATGCCTTCTTCTCCAAGAAGCAATAACCCTTTCGCAGTGGCGGCGGATACTCGCTTGCTTTTATCCAATAATGCGTTTTTCATGACATCGATATACGTAACCAGCTTCTGATCAGCGATCGCTTGAATCGTAAGAACACGCACTTCATCCATCGGATGCTGAAGCAGCTTTTGAACGACGTTTCTAGGTATAAAGTGAACAGATTTCAGATAGATTTCCACCGCTTTATATTGAATCGTTCTGTCCGGGGAATCGAGGAGACGATAGACAGCCGATGCTACAGTCGGCTCTGTGTAGTCTCTCAATCCGGATAAACCGATTTGTATACATGCATGGCTTTCCCGTTGAATGAACTCAGCAAACAGAGCTCCATGGTCGATATCCGCTTCTTTTACTATGTCTACAAGCAAATCGTAAAATCCTTTGTTATGGCGCAGAAGAAGCTGTACCATTTCCTTGACATCCTGTTCATTGCGAGCGCATTTCGCAATCGAACGGGCGATGACAAAAAGGGAAGAATTCAATTTATGCGTTTTGAGAAGCTGGAGCAAGGCCGGAACGGCTTCCTGAACTCTCATACAGCCTAAGTGATACGCCGCATCGATTTTCACAGCATAAGAGCCTTTTTTCAAACGATCCAGATGGTACTGTACCAATCCCAAATGTTTGCAGAGCTCTATACATTTTTCACGAGGCGTTCCGGTAAAGTTTTCAATCATATCATTCAAGCGTTCTTGCATCACTTCTTGTTCTACTTTATTCAATGAAAACGGCGGTGCCTGCAGCGGTTCTTTTCCTTCGATATTGACCAGAATATAGGTAAAGTAATCTTTCATTTTGACCTCAAACCTGCGTTCTAGTCTGGCTCTTCTCAACCTTTTGATTTTCAAGGCATAAACTACGGCGGCGAATACAATATTCAAAATAATGAGAGCATACAAAATTTTGAGCACTACTTCGATGTTCATATACACAAATAAAATCCTTCCTTCATTCATTTATGCTCGGATACCGGCTGATTCACTTCACGCATCGCTTTTTGCATAATCGAATAGCTTTGTTTTGGGCGTTCCACATAGTTGACGTCGATATCTTCCCACCTTTTCCAGCTGTAAAGCGGAAGTTTCGATACCGGATAAGGGCTGTTGCCTTCGAGTCCAATGACTTCCTTCGAAGCCTTGCGGACGATCCACGGAACAATACGTACGCCCTCGACTTTCACGGATTCAAATTGCTTCGTTCCCGTATCTTTATAACTAATGGCGCTGAGCGAGCTTGGATCACTGAAGCCCAGCAGCATCCATGGAATGCGAATTTCCAATACATCACCTTTTGCCTGCCACATCGCCTTTGAATTATAGTTCGGATCCTGCGGATCGCTAGTTCCTCTCAGCAAGTCTCCTACTTCAATATCGCCGAAGGGATGATCAACACGGGAATCCGGATATTCGAGTAAATAATTTACGACCAATTTCCATGGGTTAAAGATTCCGCTATCGTCCTGCAATTCTTTTGGATCATAAGCTAATATTTTCGATAGCTTGCCATATAATCGGGTATGAAAGTCATAATCGGAGGCAATCATCATCTGCCCTATATCCTTGTTTCCGAGCTCAATTAAGGTTTCTAGGCCTTCATCCAGCGTCTTTCCCTGGAGCTGCGGTGCATGACGATTACCGCCCTTTAAAGTATCAAATCCAAAATAGATGGAATTTTTGGAAAAATCGAAAGGTTCAGATAACTTGGCCAAGAGGTACAAATAGCCTTCATCATGCGTGGCCCATATTTCATTAAAACCTTCCATTTGCATATCCAGCTTAGTCTTATCCCCATCGTCGAGCTTGTCCCAGTCTGAAGCATCCCCGTTAATGTGAATCACATCATCTTTACTTGGATACATGCCGAGTACCCCAAAATGGGATTCGTTCGTGAGCGTGTTATACCAATAAGCCCGCCGGTCAGGAATGTCATAGTTCAACGTGTTCCAGGTTTTCTTGAACCACTCGTCCTGCCATGTAAACAAGATAGCGCCGGAGTATCCCTCCTGATGGATTTGCTGGAACATATCCGCATCCAATTCCCCTTGTGTCTTGTCGTCATGCCCTCCCTGATCGCGCCCCAGCATGCCTGTATGGGCAATACCTTGTGAGGCGGGAACGCCAAACTCCGTAATCATGATCGGCATATTGTTATGATATTTCTTCAGCTCGTGAAGATAGGTTTTATAGCTATCGACTTCACCTTTATCATTTTTCATCGTTTGAAACGATTTGTCGAAGGTAAAGAAATCAGGGTAATAGGGATAAACGTGATAGGAGGCAAAATAACCGGCATCCCAATCTACGGCTTCGATATGCATCGGATCAACACTGACCATATCTTCAGCAACCAATGGCTCACCTGGATGTTCAAGCGGGTCGGTAGTCACCCAATTCGAGAATGCTATCGGATGCTGCCATCCGTGCTTGGCTTCTGTTGCGGCCGCTATGTCAACCATTTCGGCCAGCCATTTTTCAAAGGGATTAGCCACAGGCTTGCTTTGGAAATGTTCCCCTTTATAATCTGCTGCACCCGGATTGTTCTTATTCGTTTTATCCACCATAACAGGATCCCATTCTGTGCCGATGATCCATCCCATGAGATAAGGCCCTGCATTAAATACGTAATTACCGCTGGCTTTTCCGGAATGCGGCTCAGCTTCAAGCTCGATATTTCCGTATACCGCTTCTACAGCCTCTTGAACCTCTTTTTCAAACTTCTGTTTTACTTTCGGATCAAATGCGTTTTGACCTGCAATCAGTTGTTCTTCCGGGCTCCATACCCCTTGAATAAAAAAGAGCGGATTATCCTGATGCTTCGCATTATATCGGACCAAAGCTTCGTAAAACTCCGGTTTTAAAATGGTGTATACGCGAATGACATTCGCACCCATTTCTTGAATCATTTCAAACCATCTCGTATAGTCCTCTTTCGAAATCTCAAGCTCGCCGGGGAAATGTCCGGGAACAGCAGCACCCATATTAACCCCTTTGGCAAAATAAGGCTTCCAGGATTGATTTTGAAATTGCTCCATTTGCGTTCCGTTCGTTTTAAATTTCACCTTATAGCCTTTACTGATTTCGGTGCTTTCTACCTTTGCCACAGGCGGCATCAACCAATAAGCGACAGCTCCGCCCGCGATTACAAGAACAAGTCCTAATTTGACAAAACCGCTTTTGAATAGCTTTTTCATTGCACTCTTCCTCATGTTTGTACTCTAGTTGTGTATGTTTAGCATGGATATATACGATCGTCTTGAGGCCGCTTGCTGTGCCCCCAATACTTTAGCATAAGGCGATAAGCCCGTTCAATAAAACCTGAGCCTTAACGACATTAATAAATTTTAAGAACTTTAATAATTGTGAGTTGTGCGAAAAAAAGAACAGCCTGCAAATGCAGGCTGCTCTTAACATTTTTCTTATTAAGTTTTTATTCCGCACTTTTTAATAATTCGGTCATATTTATCCCGATTATCGATATGACACAACTTTCTGGTTTATCCATTATTTGTTGTATATTGCCTCGGGCTAATGCCTTGGCACCCTTCACTTCGAAACAGATTGTGCCACTGCAATAAACCTTTTTACCCCTTCACTTAATTGTTTTTCATTTGCGAAAGAATAGCTTAAACGTATCCAGGATGATAGTTGTTTTAACGGATCACAAACTTGACCTGGGACAAAGGATATAGATTGTTCGATACTTTTGGTTAACAATAACTCAGTAGGAAGGTTATCGGGGAGCTGCACCCATAAATTAAGACCGCCGTTGGGACTGGTCCATTTCCAATCGGTTACAGATAGCTCTTCCTCCATGATCTCCTTTCGAATCTGCAGGGCGATCCGGATTTTCTCCAAGTGCTGCTGCAATCGCAGTGATGAAAAGTAATGAAGAAAAATTTTTTGATTGAGAAGCGGTGAGCCATTATCCGCTAACGATTTGACTGTTAGCAGGAACTTCATTAATGAGGATTGACAAATAACAGCCCCGATTCTTAAACCAGGTGAGATATATTTGCAAAAGCTTCGGATATAAATGACTGTCCCAGCCGTGTCATAGGTGTAAATTGGCGGCGGCGGGGCCTGATCAAAATAAATGTCGTGATAGGCATCGTCCTCAATTAATAAACATCGGTATTGTTCAGCTAATTCCACCAATTTTTTGCGCTGCTCGGCTGGAACCGTATAACCTGTCGGGTTATGGAAGGTTGGATTGAGATAAAACAGGAGCGGTTTATATTGTTTAAAATATAATTCAACCTGCTGCAAATCGTACCCGTCCGGATGGATATCAACCATCACAATCTGAGCTCCTTGCGCTCTAAAAATATCAATCGCAGCACTATAGCTTGGACGTTCAAATAAAACGACATCTCCTGGCTTAATAAAAGCTTGAGCGATTAAGTGAATCGCTTGCTGTGAGCCAGAAGTGATTAACAGATCATCTGCACCTAGATGAGTTTTATACTGGTTGATAAAATATTGAGCGAGTGTTTCGCGCAGCTCTAAATCACCTTGCACAGTTGAGTAGGTCGCAAGCACCTTTGGATAAAGGTCAAACACCTTCTTCACATAATCCGAAAAATAATGATTAGGCAAAAGATTAGGATCAATCAACGCCTGAGAAAAATGATAGGAGGCAGGAGATTGGTGGATTTCAGATAAATGATTTTTTTGTACGTATGCAGAAACAATCGGATTATCCAAATATAGATATTCAACATTTTTCGTCGCATGTGATTGGACAAAATAGCCCGATTTATCTTTTACATAAACCTTGTCATGCTGTTTCAGCAATTGATAAGCCTTAAATACCGTTAATCGATGAACATTCATTTCAGATGCTAATTGCCGGATGGAGGGAAGCTTTTCATCTTCTTTCCATTCTTTACGCTCTATTCGGCGCAGTACATAATCATAAACTTTTTTAAAAAGATAATCTCCATTTTGCACCGCTTTGCTCATATCGATTCCTCCTCCCGCTATTCAAAACGATTGTACCACGATCCAAGTTAATCTGTTCTATCTTTTTCAATCTGTTCTACCGTCTTTCTTTTATGATAGAAAAAGAGGGGGAGTTTTATATGGTTATCATTAATTATTTGTTCATGTGTCTGATTTTTGGAACGACATTTTTAGCGATTAAAATGGGTGTTGATGCAGGCGTGCCTCCATTTTTATCAGCTGGACTTCGTTTTTTCATTGCTGGTTTGCTGCTATTTAGTGTTATGGTTTGGAGAAAAAAAACGACAATATCGTTATTATTTCGGAAAGAGATGCTTTTTACAGGAGCAGGTTTAACCTTTGGGACTTTTGCTACATTATACTGGGCAGAGCAGTATGTCACATCAGGAATTGCAGCTGTCTTATCTGCTACAGGTCCGATGATGATCATAATTATTCAGACATTCATTTTGAAGCAAACAGGAAATCGGAATTCATTCATTGGTTGTGTCGTCGGAGTCATTGGTGTCACGTTCTTGATCTTACCTAGTTTTTCAATTGAAATTAGTCCCTTCTGGATGATTGCTTGTTTGGCCATTATATTGGGTGAAGTTTTTTATGCATCTGGAACGATTTATACGAAGCATGTCATTCGAAAATTTGAAACGACATCACCGATTGCTTTAAATGCAGCGCAAATGATGCATGGCGGGATTTTATTACTCCTTTTATCATTTTTCACCGAGAACATTCAGCTTGATTACCTTTTAAGCCCAGCTTCAATTGGCTCTCTTCTTTATTTAACCATTGTTGGTTCCATGATCGGCCATAGCATTTATTATTGGCTTGTCTCACGGACAAATCCTGTTTTTCCTTCTACATGGCTGTATATCTCACCATTAATTGCCGTTATACTAGGAGTTGCCTTCTATCATGAATATATTTCTTGGCTAACTGGCATAGGCACTTTGACCATTATTGCAGGAACGGTTTTAGTCAATTTCGAAACATTACGGAAGCTGCTTTTGGGGAAGGGGACTGTTCTTCGGGATGTTACCACGGGGGATAAAGTAAGTAAATAGTAATGATCAGATGCAAAAAGTAAGAATAATTGAAGGAGTATTTAATAATGGAAAATAATAATTTATTAAGGGATGACTTTATAATTATTACTGGCGGACCAGGCGCCGGTAAAACGACACTATTGGATGAATTACTGAAAAATAATTATAAATATGTTCCTGAGGTTGCCAGAAAAATTATTCAAACCCAAATTTCTTCCAATGGGGATGCGCTGCCTTGGGGAAATGTAACCAATTACCGTGATCTAATGCTGGAACAATCCATAGAAGGTTATCTTTCAGCATTGTCGAACCCTTCCAATCAACCTCTTTTTTTCGATCGGGGCATTCCAGATACCCTTGCCTATTCACATTTAATAAACATTCCTGCTTCGGAAAAACTTGAATCTGCCGTCAAAAGATACAGGTACAACAAAAGGGTATTTATTTTACCCCCTTGGAAGGACATATACAAAACGGATGATGAGAGAAAACAGGACTTTGAAGAAGCCGTCGCAACTTATAAAGTCATGTTTAGAACTTACGAGAAGCTTGAATATGAGCTTATTGAACTACCTAAAATTGGGGTGAAGGAGAGAGTGAGGTTTATACTTGAGAATTTACTGTGAGGGCAAGTTAATCTAAAGTTAAACGATGAATCCATCCTCGAAAATGCTTAAATAAACGGACAGATTCATCGTTTTGAAAAGGCTATAATCATCCCTGTATGTCATTTTTCATTCTTCAATCCAACACTCATAACTTTTCTCGCATAATCAAGATGCTCATGGTCCAGCTTCACTTGCACTCGACCTCTTCGGCGTGCTTCACGCCAAATGAGCAGCTCTTCCTCACTCCCCAGCTTCAACTCGGCTATTTCCATTGCACGATCAAATATATACTTTGATGTAAAAGCAATGCTTCTAACCCCATGACCACCAGGTAAAATGATATTTTGCCTTGTTTCCCATTCTTCGATTTCGAACACAACATAAAGCATATCTGGAGGATTGTGCTTTGAGGGGATTTCTGTGATTTCGCCACGCTTCACAATCTTCCAGTTCTTTATTTTTCCGTAATACTTTACACCGACGATTTCATTGGTCTTACCAAAAAACTTCTTCGATTGATAAAGTGCCACATATTCTAATTGCGTTAGTAGCTTATGATGAGTAATATTTTCAAGTGGTGTATGATAAAATTTATTCACCAATGCAATTTCTAGCTGCTCCTCACGACTCATACAACCAACCAGTACATTTTTACCACTATACTTATTATCGTAATATTCCTTAGATCCCTTAGGCCGGACAGCACGTTCATATGCATTCTCTGGACTATCCAGAATGATCTCATCCAAAAACTGTTCCAGCAGTGCTGTTGATCCTGGAAGAAATGGAAAAGCACCGACGTTAACCGCTTTAATACTTTTATAAAAATGATGCTCCTTATACTTTTCCTCATCTGGGTAAGGAAACAATACATATGCCCCAAACATCGTCCGCTCAAATTGCTCTGAGTCCTTCTCTGCATGAACGATAGCATCACGATAACGATGCATGGTGTTAATATCGCCTTCCTCAGGTCCGGGTAGGCCTTTGTATGTATTGTAATAAGCTGTCCCCGGCTCCGCAGGGTTCAAGCGATATTTAGCATCAAAAACATACTTATACTCCGTAGATGTTTCCATTTTCTTAAGAGTAAGGACATTATCAGGCTTTTGAGTAAGCGTAGGCCCCCGAAGCGTCTGGTTGTAATACAGTTTAAAAACTTCCCCATTTTTAGGGTTGCGATAAGTTACTGTAGACGCAGCAGATTTCTTTAATTTAACGAAGATCCCACTATAGTCTAGCTTAATAATATCTTGTTTGATTAACTCATATTTCTTGCTAAGCAACTGATGTATTTTAATAAAGCACCAATATTCATATAAGGTAGCAAGATCCTTTAACGACAACTGGAATAGGTCATCCTGGATGGTAAGACCTTTAAGTAGCAAAAGGTATGACTTATAAACCTCACGATACCCAGGCGCCATCTGCATAAGTAGAGAAACCGACATTTGCTTCATGACACCCACTTGCAAAAAGTCAAACTGTAGCACTCTGCGCACTTCCTGTTGCATAAGAGTCATCGTCTTCGCTAACATCGGGTCCTCTAACCTCTTTTGTGCATTCAACAATTTCCATAAGTCTTTTAGTTTGCGCTCAATATGTAGGAACACCCAGCGTACGAATCGATTTTCTGCCGTATCATAATTAATGCTTCTCCGTGTATCCAACACATGAGTAGGAGAATATCGTTCGCCTTTAACCTGAACGACTCCATTAGCTTGATCTCTGATCAGCAGATGTGGATTTCTACTTAAGTGATTCAACGTCTTGTTGTTAAACTTTCTTGCCTTTTCGGCTGTAACAAGATGTTGATCTTGATGTATTTTTGTATGAGGTGAACCTTCAATACGATGAACAGCCTTTAATAAATTATCAAAAAGAAAGCGCAAAATAGTAAAAAATTCCGTCAAACTTTGTTGACCTGTCTCTTTGAGCCCGGTTAATTGATAGGTTTTGCGCAGGAAGTCAAATGTCAGATTATGAATCTGCTGATTAACATCTTGTAGAATGGTTTGATAGTCCCTCTTATAATCCATTTTAACAGGAAAAACTTCCATCCTAAGTTTTAATAGAGAAGAGCTGTTTGAACGAAATTCTAACTCCGTAAACCCAATTTCATTTTGAAAATTCAAATTACCAGATAAGATATGCTTTCCCTTCGCCATAACAGCTTCGCGCAATTTGTAATTCTCATGATAAAAAGCTACGTCTACACTAGACTTTTTTTCAACTAATAAACCATAGGTTTGCGTCTCGTAGAAAATAGGAAAGCTTGCTTGATTGTTCTGCCAGGGCTCTAATTCTCCCTTTTTAGGATTAAAAACAGAAATAGATAATACCTGTAATTGCTCAGTATTAACAGACAGATGAAGATCTGCCTGTTCCCATTCCCTCTCTTCAGTTCGATGTAACTGGAGCATATCTACTGTGGGATGGTATGGTTTTCCTTCCAAGTAGATGTCAAACAAATTCGTTTCAATATAGAGGAGGATAGTGCTTTTCTTAAGAAACCCAGAATGAAGTAAATCCGTCATGATCGAGCCTCCGTAACATGTAAATGAGCTTCCTGGCCGATTGAGGATATTTAACGTTATTTGCACTCATTTGCTGTGCCCATAGCTGTTCGATATCTCGTTCTCCATCTACATATTCTCTGCTATTTGAAGTAGAACCCCCAAGAGAAAGCAACAAAAGTTCGATAATTACTTTTTTCACTAACGAATTGTTTCCTTGTATACGCGGTAAAATTTTCTGCATAATCTGCATATCCATTGCTTCATCATTCGTCATCAAAGAAAAACGCTCATTATATATCAAATAGAAACAAATCGAATCCCTGACACGGAATCCAACTTGAGCATAAATACTTTCGAGAATGGTATTGATCTTTACCAACAGATTAACCGAGCTTTGGATAATATCCTTGTATTGTTCGTAAGCATCCTTTAGCTGCAGATAGTTACTAGTTAGTAAATTTGCCGAAGGGTACATACCTTCTATTTCTTCATTAGATACAACTACATCTTCTAATCCCTTGAAATTGTCAAGTTCAATATGGTTGAATTCAATTGTATTCGCTCGATCCAGTACCTTTTTGCTAAAAGGATGTGTAGTCTCATCCATGTTTACCGTTCCAATAAAGAATACATTTTGAGGGATACCAATTTTACGTCCAACCTGATCCTCCGTTACAAGCGTATCAGTCTCAATGCGATCCTCTTGCCAACGTTGAGTTTCCAATATGCTAAGTAAGTCACTAAAGTAATGCTCCACTCTTGCAAGATTCATTTCATCCAAACAAACAAAATATGGCTTTTGTTGATTTTCTGGTGCGGACGCTTCTTCCAAAACGTAAGTTAATTTACCTCGACGGAAAATACCACTGAGATCCTTGTAGCCTATTAAGTCTGAAGGGTCGTTCCAATCCGGTCTAACGGGAATAAGTGTAAACTGTCCATTTGCTTCTGTTGCACCTAACGCTTCTGCAAACTTCTGAATGAGCTTCGTTTTTCCTGTCCCAGATATTCCGGCTAAAATAACAAATGGCTTTGATTTTAATGATAAGTAAAAATTCTCAATTAAAAGCTCAGGGTATGTGAAGCCTTGCTGTTGAATGTAATCTTTCACACTCTGTAACTGTGATCTAATCTCTTCATCATTAAGATTTACAAGCTCAATGTCCTGCTCGAACTCATCAGCCTCTGAGAGCAGCGTAAATTCAGGCCACGGAGTATCCTTCGATTTGTTCTGAACGATACTTAGCCCTTGAGATGTAAACGAGAAGAGGTAGCCCTGATTCACCCCACCTTTTTTGTTAATCGGGCCTTTCGTAATATGAAGCTGGAGTAAATCTTGAGTTATAGCTTCAAATGGAATCGGTGGAATTAGTTCATGATACTCAGTTACAACAAGACGACCTGTCTCATCCCACTGTTGACCGGACAAGCTGGATGGCTTCGGTTTCTCTACCGCTGCTACCTTAACCTGACTGACTGCGCGTAGAGCCATATTAGAATAATGGAGGACAATGTCATTAACCTTAACATCCTTCATCGTTTCCCAATGATACTCAGTCTTTCCACCAACGTTCTTTAGTGGGGCCCACAGAACACCCTCTTGTTTCTGAGCATTGTAAGAAGTTCCTTGACATACCCACCAAATAGAAGGCTGGTCTTCGGGGATAGGGTTGTCATTAGTAATGAACTTCAACTCATATACAAAAGGTTTGTCAGTTAAATAAAATTCCAAATATTCAGCGAATTGCTCTGGAACTGTGATTGGGTTCTTTGTACTTGCCGCCTGACTACGCTTATTGAACAGGTAATTATACGTGGAGATAAACTTGGTAATCAAGTAATCCTTAAGCTCTGAATTACTATCGTACCTAATTTGCAACGCTTCTCTATTTTGCTTTCGTTGATCAATTCGACTTAAATTGCACTCAAACTGATCTTCTTCGATAACTAGAAGGACTCTTTGACTTTTCCCTAGAGGCACCTCAATATTCTGATTTGCTACATTAAAATCTTCGTGAAAATCCATAGGTATGTGAGTCCCATATTCAAAAATCGACCAATCTATTTGCTTACGTCCTATGAGATTAGGAATGCTATCATCTTTCCACCAGCTGCGGTTTTTTTTGATCATCGTATACCTACCTACTCAATAATATTATGTAAACTTAAAAGATTAGTAATATAGTTATAGTATAGTACATTAGTTAAATAAGGGCATGTATTGGCATGGAATTTGTGATCTTTAAAACACTTCTTAACGCATAGATAAGAGATAGTATTCGCCACCAGTTTATTTCACCAAATAATACCATTCCATTACCATTTTGGCTGATGGATACCGTTCTTCGAAGAGTTCATTGAGACGCTTCTTCACCTCAGGTATACCGAACCCTGGAGTCACTCGAATTTCGTAGCGTTCATTGTAACGTTTGTAGAGGTCTTTAAGGACATCTCGCCACCCATTAGCGCTCTCTTGGCCGCCTATGTAGAATCCTAGGATCTGGCGTCGGCCTTCTTCATCAATGCCCATAGCAAAGTAAATAACCTCTCCGCTAACTCTACTTCGCTTAAGCTTGATGTACATGCCATCAAGATAGATGACCGCATAACGCTTCTGCAACGGTCTGGCTTGCCACTTCTGGATATCCTCCAGCACCGTAGCTGTAATGTTACTGACGGTAGTGGGCGAATAGTGGCTGGCCGAACATACTCTCAATGAAGCGAGCTACATCTCTCGTACCCATGCCAGATTTGTACATCTGAATTACAGCTTCCTCAAGCCAGCCATCTCGGCGTTGGTACGGCTCAAACACTTGGGTCTGAAATTCGCCATTACGGTCACGAGGTACTTGAAGTTCGTCAATAAAACCATATTTCGTGTGAAGTGTTCGTGGATAGTAACCATTGCAACTGTTGGGCTTCTCCTGATCGCAATTAACCATGATGGCTTCTATCTCAGCCTTCATAAGACTCTCTAGGTTGTCTTGTACAAATTTAATGACAAGATTTTCAAATAGATTTGAAAGCACGTGTATAGTTGTCATGAGTAGTGTAAACTTGGCTTATTCATTTAACATTTAAAGATTAAGAAATCAGCATTAATTATCTCTGAAGTACTTCTCATATATATCTTTGTTTTTGCTGCACTGGCCTTATTTGTTTCCCATACTGCATACCAATTGGGTGTAAATGTCAACATAAACATGTACACTTTCGCTTGTTTAAGGATGTACAAAATCACTTGTCCTCTTGGACAAAATGATCCTTCATTCGGTAA
>NZ_JAZHCT010000062.1:0-22369 GCF_036541265.1 Paenibacillus sp. IITD108
TAAGCCTTAGTTGAGCCATTTAACCTTGTTTAGAAATTGCGAAGGGAGTTTATATAATGAGAAGAGTAGATGTAAAAGAACCAGCACGCAGCCGCGAGCTGCGCGTATTGCAGCAATGGAAGGAGCAGGATACGTTTAAGCAATCCATTGCAAACCGTGAAGGAAAACCTAACTTTGTTTTTTATGAAGGTCCCCCAACAGCTAACGGTGCGCCGCACATTGGCCATGTGCTGGGCAGAGTAATTAAAGATTTTGTATGCCGCTACAAAACGATGGCAGGCTATCGCGTCGTTCGTAAGGCAGGCTGGGATACGCATGGTTTACCTGTCGAGCTGGGTGTTGAAAAGCAGCTGGGCATTTCAGGTAAGCAAGAAATTGAAAATTACGGCGTAGAAGCATTTGTTAAGAAATGTAAAGACAGTGTGTTCGAATATGAGAAACAATGGCGCGAACTTACTGAGGCAATTGCTTATTGGACAGACCTTGATGATCCTTATATTACGCTCAAGAATGAATATATTGAAAGTGTATGGCATATTCTTGCGACTATTCACCGCAAAGGCCTGCTGTATCGCGGTCATCGCGTGAGCCCGTATTGCCCTTGCTGCCAGACGACTTTAAGCTCACATGAGGTAGCACAAGGCTATGAGGATGTTAAGGACTTGAGTGCAACAGCCAAATTCAAGCTTGTTGACAGTGGCGAGTTTATTTTGGCATGGACGACAACGCCTTGGACGCTTCCGGCTAACGTGGCGCTGGCTGTTCATCCAGAGCTCACATATGTAAAAGCAAAGAAAGACGGCGAAGTATATATCGTAGCACAAAATTTGGCTGAGACGGTATTAAAGGAAGACTTCGAGGTGCTTTCCGAGCTGAAAGGCGCTGATTTGGTTGGCCGCAGCTACGAGCCGCCATTCCAATACGCATCTATCGAAAAAGGCCATATCGTTATTGCTGGTGATTTTGTCAGCGATACGAGCGGTACAGGTATCGTTCATATCGCGCCTGCACATGGTGAGGATGACTACCGTGTAGCTCGCCAGAACGGCATCAGCATGCTGAGCGTTGTGAATAATGCTGGTCGCTATACAGACGAGGTTACTGATCTTGCAGGGCGTTTTGTGAAGGACTGCGATGTAGATATCGTAAAAATGCTAAGTGAAAAAGGCTTGCTATTCTCTAAGGAGCGCTATGAACATAGCTATCCGTTCTGCTGGCGCTGCAAATCACCGCTGCTTTACTATGCGACTGAAAGCTGGTTTATTGAAACAACCGCTGTCAAGGATCAGCTGATTGCCAACAATAATGGCGTTGATTGGTATCCTGGACATATTCGCGAAGGACGCTTCGGCAAATTCCTGGAGGATTTAGTCGATTGGAATATTAGCCGTAACCGTTATTGGGGCACACCGCTTAACGTTTGGATCTGCGAAGCAACAGGCAAACAGTATGCCCCAGACAGCATTGCTGACTTGCGCGCTCGCGCCGTAGGCGAGGTGCCGGAGGATATTGAGCTTCACAAGCCTTATGTGGACAGCATTCAATTAAGATCGCCATTTGCGGAAGGCGCTGTTATGAACCGTACTTCAGAAGTTATCGATGTATGGTTTGACAGCGGATCGATGCCTTTTGCCCAGCAGCATCATCCGTTTGAGAACGATCAGCAATTTGCAGAGCAATACCCTGCTGATATGATTTGCGAAGGCATTGACCAAACACGCGGCTGGTTTTTCAGCTTGCTTGCTGTTTCAACCCTTTATAATGGCAAGGCGCCTTATAAATCTGTTATCTCGACGGGCCATATTCTGGATGAGAACGGGCAGAAAATGTCCAAATCCAAAGGCAATGTTATCGACCCATGGGAAATTATTAATGAGTACGGAACTGATGCTTTCCGCTGGGCGCTGCTTGCCGATAGCGCTCCTTGGAACAGCAAGCGCTTCTCGCGCGGCATCGTTGGAGAAGCTAAATCTAAAGTTATTGATACGATTGTAAATACACATGCGTTCTACGCGCTCTATGCTTCCATTGACGGCTTTGATCCCGAAAAGCATCCAGCGGTAGCATCGACGAATAAACTGGATCACTGGATTGTTTCCAGACTGAACAGCTTGATCAAAACAGTTACGAAAGGGTTGGACGTTAATGACTTCCTAAACCCTGCCAAAGCGATTGAAACGTTTGTAGATGAGCTGAGCAACTGGTATATTCGCCGTTCAAGAGACCGTTTCTGGGGCAGCGGCTTGGCAGATGATAAAGTTGCGGCTTACCATACGCTTAGAGATGTGCTGTTGACATTATCACGATTGATCGCACCTTATGCGCCGCTTTTGGCTGAGGATGTATATGGCAATCTGGGCGGCAAAGGCAGCGTACATTTGGCTGATTATCCTGTTGCCAAAGATGAGCTTATTAATGAGACGCTGGAACGGGATATGGACAGCGCGAAGCAAATGGTTGAGCTGGCACGTAATGTCCGCAATGAAACAGCAATTAAAACACGCCAGCCATTGTCTGAGCTGATCGTTTCGCTTGATCGCGAATTTGAGCTTGCACCATACGAGGAAATTATTAAGGATGAAGTTAACGTGAAGCAAATTGTCGTTCAATCGTCCGACAGCGGCTTTGTAGACTTTACGTTAAAGTTGAATCTTAAGGTTGCAGGCAAAAAGTTCGGCAAGCTCGTTGGTCCGATCCAAGGCGAGCTGAAGGCTATGAGTCCGGAAGCAACTCGGGCAGTCGTGCAGGCTGGGGAGTGCAGGCTGGAAATTGCAGGCGAACAGGTCATTATCGCGCTGGATGAGCTGCTTGTAGAAAAGCAGGCGAAAAGCGGCTTTGCTTCTGCTTCGGCTGGAGGTATAACAGTAGCGCTGAATACTGAAATTACGACTGAGCTGGAGCAAGAGGGCTGGGTTCGTGAAGTTATTAGAGCGGTGCAGGATACGCGCAGAAAGCTTGATCTGCCGATTGAGAAGCGCATCGATCTAGTGCTGAACGTCGATGAAGAGCTGCATAGCGCGCTTACGGCTTTCGAGCATGTATTGAAGGATAATGTGCTGCTGCAATCCGTGCAATACGGCGAGACAGCAGATATGGAGAAAGTAGCGCTTGGCGAAAAAATAATTGGGATTTCCATTCAGTAATCGGGAAAGCTAAACAATGAACATAGCCCGCTTGCCTGCCGGTAATGTTGGCAGACAGCGGGCTATATCCTTAAAGGAAGAGAAATCAAAATGGGAGGTCTAACTATGAAGCGTATTGGTAAGCGGCGCAAAAAAAATGAAGTCAGGGATGAACAGCTGCCAATCGAGGAAAGACTGTCTCGTCTCGATCGCTCTCTAAACCGAATTGCAGTTGATATGGAAAAGACAAGAATGGCTGAATATGTCGATTTGCTTAATCGGCCTATTAGTTTGATATGGCGCAATTTGCTTGCGGGTACGGCCAGAGGTGTAGGGATTGCGATCGGTTTTACTTTTTTTGCAGCGACAATATTGTATTTCTTGAAAATACTCGGAGCGCTTAACCTGCCGATTATTGGCGACTACATTGCAGATATAGTACGTATTGTACAAATACAGCTGGAAGGGAAAAACTATTAATTCTCACCAATATTTTAAGCCTGAAGCCATGCAAACAAAGCGGTTGTGTGCGGATGGCATGGGCAGACTGGCTCGACCGGGATGCTTTATGCTACACTAAAGTGAACATATGGTTAGATTTTATTGTTGGCGAGGAGAGATTGCATGCGCTTTTACTATTACATAGTAGCGATAATTGTGCTAATACTTGATTTTATTACAAAAAAATTGATTGCAACACAAATGACGATCGATGAAGAAATAAGCATTATAGGCAATTTCTTTTTAATTACTTCCCATCGCAATCGCGGAGCTGCATTTGGCATTTTGCAGGAGCAAAGACTTTTTTTTATAATTATAACCGTCATCATTGTTTCAGGATTAATATGGTATATTCAAACAGTGAGAAAATCAGCACATGCCAGGCTTCTAGTCGGTCTTGGTCTGGTGCTCGGCGGAGCGATCGGCAATTTTATTGATCGGGCCCGTTTTGGCGAGGTTGTTGATTTTTTAAAGTTTAATTTCGGAAGCTATACATTCCCGATATTTAACATTGCAGATTCAGCAATTGTATGCGGGGTTGCTTTGATTTTACTGGACACATTGCTCACTGCCAAGCATGAAGGCAAGCCGATACAAGGCGGAGAGGACAAGGATCAAAACGAGAATGGACAACAATCAATTTGAAGATGAACAAATGTTGGAATGGACCGCAGATGAAGAGCAGGCAGGAGAAAGAATGGATAAATGGCTGCATGAGCAGCTGGATGACCCGTCAGTGTCCCGCACTCAAATTCAGGATTGGATAAAGGGCGGCGCTGTCAGTGTTGATGGTAAAACAGTAAAAAGCAATTATCGCATTACAGCTGGCGATCAAATTAAGGTAGAAATACCTTCTGTTGTAGAGGCAGAGATCGCAGCTGAGCCGATTCCGCTTGATATTGTATATGAGGATTCAGATGTCATCGTGATTAACAAGCCGCGCGGCATGGTTGTTCATCCTGCTCCTGGACATACTAGCGGTACAGTAGTTAATGCATTAATGTACCATTGCAAGGATTTATCCGGCATTAACGGGGTAATGCGGCCTGGCATCGTGCATCGCATCGACAAGGATACCTCTGGTCTGCTTATGGCTGCCAAAAATGATCTTGCGCATTTATCTTTAGCTGAGCAGCTGAAGGAGCATAGCGTGACCCGGAAATATATTGCTTTGGTGCATGGCAACCTACCACATGATACAGGAACGATTGACGCTCCTATAGGCAGAGATGCGAAGGATCGCAAGCAATTTGCTGTAACGGACGTAAACAGCAAGCATGCCGTCACTCATTTTGCTGTTCTAGAGCATATTGGCACTGACTTTACGCTGGTGGAGCTGCAGCTTGAAACCGGTCGCACGCATCAAATACGCGTTCATATGAAGTATATTGGCTATCCGTTAGCTGGCGATCCTGTATATGGCCGCAGCAAAACCGTTGCACTGCATGGTCAGGCGCTGCACGCTGCTGTTATCGGCTTTGATCATCCTAGAACAGGCGAGCGTCTTCTATTTGAGACAGAGCTTCCTTCAGATATGCAGCAGGTGCTGCTGCAATTAAAATCTAGATAAATAATCGGTATAAAAAATGTTGACATCTTTTGTCGAGCGTGGGATAATAACAACAACCTAAAGCAGTACCTTTAACTCAGTCCAGAGAGGCTGGCAAGGTAGCGTGAATAACTGATCATCAGTTGTTGGGATTGCTCATGGCCACATTACAGATGCGGTCATGCTAAGCTGTCTTATTTTACAACCGATGATTTCAGGCTCCTTGCATATAACGCAAGGAGCTTTTTTCGTTGCCATGTGTGGTTAAAAAATCGATATAGGAAGGAGTAAGCAATATGCTGGAGGAAGAACAACTCGTTATTATGGATGAAACGGCTATTCGCCGGGCTCTGACAAGAATTGCGCATGAAATTGTGGAAAAAAACAAAGGGATCGATAATTGCTGTATTGTAGGCATTCGTACGAGAGGCATCTACTTAGCTAAAAGAATTGCTGAGCGAATTGCAGATATTGAAGGCAAGCCTGTTGATTACAGTGAGCTTGATGTTACTCAATACCGGGATGATCGAGCAGACAGCAATCAGAAAGAAGCGGCACAGCTCCCTTTTCCTGTAAAAGAGAAAAAAATTATTCTCGTCGATGATGTTCTCTACACAGGCCGCACGATTCGCGCCGCAATGGATGCCATTATGGATGGCGGCAGGCCGCAAAGCATTCAGCTGGCAGTGCTTGTGGATCGAGGCCATCGCGAGCTGCCGATTCGTCCAGATTATGTAGGAAAAAACGTTCCGACCTCCAAGCAGGAAGAAATTAATGTTGCTCTCAACGACATCGATTCTAAGGACCAGGTTACAATCATCCACAATAGGGGGCAATCGGTATGATTATGACAAAAGTAAAACAACGAAGCTTGCTTGGCTTGAAGGAATTGAGCAAGGAAGAGATTGTATCCATTTTGGATCGTGCAGCATATTGGGAAAATCACGACAATACGGTGCACAATATCATGCAAGGCAAATTTGCCGTTAACATGTTCTTCGAAAATAGCACCCGCACACGTTTCTCCTTTGAAGTAGCCGAAAAGCGCCTGGGTACAGAGGTTATCAACTTCACAGCTGCAACCTCCAGCGTGCAAAAAGGCGAGTCCATCTACGACACTGTAAAAACATTGGAATCGATGGGAGTAGATGTAGGCATTATTCGTCTAAAGCCGATTGGAGTGCTGGCTGAAATTGCTCCTAAAATCAGTATGCCGCTTATCAATGCCGGTGATGGCAACAATGAGCATCCGACACAAGCGCTGCTTGACTTGTACACGATGCGCAAGCATTTTGGCTCGATTGAGGGCTTGAATGTAGTCATTGTAGGCGATGTGAAGCACAGCCGCGTAGCTCGCTCCAATGTATACGCCCTGCGCAAGTTTGGCGCCAAAGTAAGCTTTTGCACACCTCCGAATATGAGAGCCCCAGAGCTGGATGTACCATATATTAGCATGGAGGAAGCGCTGAAAGCTGATGTTGTGATGATGCTTCGCGTCCAATTGGAGCGTCATGAGAGCGGCATGCTGAATTCTGCAGAAGCTTATCGCCAAAACTATGGCTTGACGATGGAAAGAGCATCGCAAATATCGCCAAGCGCTATTATTATGCACCCGGCGCCGATTAATAGAAATGTTGAAATTGATGATGAGGTTGTCGAGCACGCTCAATCGAGAATTTTTCCGCAAATGAGCAACGGTGTGCCGATCCGCATGGCAGTAGTTGAAAGAGCGCTTAGCTAGCTGATTAGTGAAACGCGTGGAGTATTGGATTGCTAAAAATTAGAATAATTGGCAACTTAAAGAGTGTATTGCCCGCCGCTTTCCTTTGCAAGGTGCTCGCACCCGGTTTAGAAAAGTGCATATGCGGCTAAATCATAAATGTACGGAGGGTTACAAATGTCACTTTGGATATTGAACGGTCAAGTTTGGAATGAAGCTAGCAATGCGCTAGAGAATAAGCATATTCATGTAGTTGATGGCAAAATTGAAGCGCTGCTAGAAGGAAGCCTTGCCCCAGATACTGCTGGCGCTGAAGTTATTGATGCAGCAGGAAAGCTGGTATCAGCCGGTTTTATCGATATGCACGTGCATTTGCGTGACCCAGGCTTTGAATACAAAGAGGATATTGTTACAGGCTCGCGTTCAGCAGCCAAGGGCGGTTTTACAACTATCGCTTGCATGCCGAATACAAGGCCTGTAACCGATACGCCGGAAACTGTTCGCTACATTATAGATAAAGCAAACGAATCCGCGCTCGTAAAGGTGCTTCCTTATGCAGCCATTACTAAAAATGAGCTGGGACGGGAGCTTACAGATTTCGATGCTTTGAAAGAAGCGGGAGCAATCGGTTTTACGGATGATGGGGTTGGCGTGCAGAATGCGCAAATGATGAAAAATGCGATGGCGTTAGCCAAGTCGCTGGATATGCCTGTCATTGCTCACTGCGAGGATGATTCGTTGGTCGTCGGCGCATGGGCAACAGAGGGCGAATTTGCTCGTAAGCATGGCCTTAAAGGTATTCCGAATGAATCCGAGGCTATCCATGTAGGACGCGACATTTTACTGGCGGAAGCAACTGGGGTTCATTATCATGTGTGCCACGTCAGCACTGAACAGTCCGTGCGTTTAATCCGCTTGGCTAAGCAAATCGGCATTAAAGTTACAGCAGAGGTATGCCCGCATCACTTGATTTTGTCAGATGAAGACATTCCAGGATTGGATGATGCGAACTGGAAAATGAATCCGCCGCTTCGTTCGCCGCGCGACGTTGAGGCTGTTATAGAAGGACTTGAGGATGGAACGCTGGATATGATCGTTACCGATCATGCTCCGCATAGCGCAGAGGAAAAAGCTAAAGGCGTTGATCTGGCGCCGTTTGGCATCGTTGGCTTCGAAACAGCCTTCCCGCTGCTGTATACAAAATTTGTTGAAACAGGCAAATGGACGCTCGGATTTTTGCTTAAGCGTATGACTGAGGATCCAGCGCGAGTATTCAGATTGGAAAGCGGACGTCTCATTGCAGGCGCGCCTGCTGACCTCACTATTGTTGATCTGCAGATGGAGCGGGTGGTTGATCCAAGCACTTTTGCCTCCAAAAGCAATAATACACCGTTCGGCGGCTGGCAGTTAAAAGGCTGGCCAACTACTACGATCGTAAACGGTCAAGTAGCTTGGACGGAATAAATAAAAATATGTAAAGGAGCGAGTGGAATGCAAGCAAGACTATTATTAGAAGACGGAACTTTATTTACCGGAAAATCATTCGGCGCAGAAACAGAGCATGCAGGGGAAGTTATTTTCCATACAGGGGTAACTGGCTATCAAGAATTGATTTCCAGCCCTGCTTCCGCGGGTCAAATCGTCGTCATGACTTATCCGCTGGTAGGCAACTATGGAATTACTCGCAGTGAATTTGAGTCGCTGACACCGTTTATTCACGGGCTAGTCGTACGCAGCCACGAACCTTACCCAAGCAACTGGAGAGCGCAACACTCGCTGTCACAACTGCTTCAAAAACATGGTATTCCTGCAATTAGCGATATTGATACGCGTATGCTTACTCGCAAGCTGCGTCAAAACGGCTCCATGAGAGGCATAATCACAACAGGCAATGAATCAGTAGAAGCACTGCTGGAGAAGCTGAATGGTTCCAAGCCGGTAACAGATGCGGTTGAACGTGCGTCTACCTCCTCCATTTATTTTTGCCCAGGCAAAGGAGAGCGCGTAGTGCTTGTAGATTTCGGTGCGAAAAACAGCATTTTGGCTCAATTGATTAAAAGAGGCTGCGACGTTGTCGTAGTACCGCATAACACAACTGCAGCGCAAATTCGCGAGCTGTCCCCAGACGGAATCGTTTTGTCTGACGGACCAGGAAATCCGCAGGATCTTCCATATGCTATAGAAATGGTAAAAGAATTGCTGGGCGAGCTTCCGATTTTCGGGATCTCATTAGGTCATCAGCTGTTTGCTCTGGCATGCGGCGCCCGTACTGAAAAAATGAAATTTGGCCACCATGGCGGCAACTATCCGGTGAAGAAGCTTTCTACTAATGAATGCTTTATTACTTCACAGGGTCATGGATATGCCGTGCACAAGGATTCTGTACAAAGCACTGAGCTGGTGATTACGTACATTAATAATAACGATGGAACGGTAGAAGGACTGCAGCATCAGACAGCACCTGCCTTTTCTGTACAATTTCATCCTGAGTCAGCGCCAGGCTCACATGATTTGCTAAGTCTGTTCGACGAGTTTTTGACGATGATGATTGAACATAAAAATTCGAACAAAGTACCGCCGCAAGTAGCGCTAATGGAGAAATTGAAAGGAGAGCTTCAACATGCCTAGAAATAATAAATTGAAAAAAATTCTTGTAATTGGTTCAGGTCCTATCGTTATTGGTCAAGCAGCGGAATTTGACTATGCCGGCACACAGGCTTGTCAAGCGCTTAAGGAAGAAGGCTATGAAGTCGTTCTGATCAACAGCAATCCTGCTACGATTATGACGGACACAAATATGGCTGACAAAGTGTATATCGAGCCGATTACACTGGATTTTGTAACACAAATTATTAAGCAGGAGCGTCCGGACGGCTTGCTGCCGACATTGGGCGGTCAAACGGGTCTTAATATGGCAGTTGAGCTGGCAAAAGCAGGCGTGCTTGAGCGTGAAAATGTAAAACTGCTTGGAACGCAGCTGTCCGCAATTGAGAAAGCTGAGGATCGCGATCTGTTCCGTGAATTGATGCGTGAGCTGGAGCAGCCGGTTCCTGAGAGCGACATCGTAACAACGGTTGAAGATGCGGTTGCCTTTGCTAATGAAATCGGCTATCCGATCATCGTTCGTCCGGCGTTTACGCTTGGCGGCACTGGCGGCGGCATTTGCGCGGATGAGGAAGAGCTGCGCGAGGTTGTAGCTTCAGGCATTCGCTATAGCCCAATTAACCAATGTCTAATTGAAAAATCTATCGCGGGCATGAAAGAAATTGAGTATGAAGTTATGCGCGATGCTAATGACAATTGCATCGTTATATGCAATATGGAGAACGTTGACGCAGTCGGCGTTCATACAGGAGACAGTATCGTAGTAGCTCCAGCACAAACGATGTCGGATCATGAGCATCAAATGCTTCGCACTGCATCTCTGAAAATTATTAGCGCTCTAAATATCGAAGGCGGCTGCAACGTGCAGTTCGCGCTCGATCCGTACAGCTATCAATACTATGTAATCGAAGTAAATCCTCGTGTCAGCCGTTCTTCAGCACTTGCCTCCAAGGCTACAGGCTATCCAATCGCCAAGATGGCAGCTAAAATTGCAGTAGGCTATACACTGGACGAAATCGTAAATCCGGTTACGGGAAAAACCTATGCTTACTTTGAGCCGGTGATCGACTACGTCGTTTCCAAAATTCCGCGTTGGCCATTCGATAAATTCGTGAGCGCGAACCGCAGACTCGGCACACAAATGAAAGCGACTGGTGAAGTAATGGCAATCGGCCGCACATTTGAGGAGTCTATTCACAAAGCGGTACGTTCACTGGAAATTGGCACACACCGCTTGTTTTTAAAGGAAGCATCCGATCTTGAAGACGGCGTACTGCGCACAAGACTGGAGAAGCCAGACGATGAGCGTATATTTCTGCTAATGGAAGCTTTCAGAAGAGGCTTCAAGCTGCAAGAAATTCAAGATCTGACCAAAATCGACTGGTGGTTCCTAAACAAGTTTGAAAATATTTTTAAATTTGAGCAGCTGCTTGCAAGCGAGAAGGAACTGAGTGCTGAGCTTTTGTTGGAAGCAAAACGGATGGGTCTGGCGGATCGTTCGATTGCGGAGATTCGCAGCGAAGCCTTCCCTGGAGAAGCTAACACAGAAGAAGCTGAAATACGCGAGCTAAGATTGCAGCATAATATTAAACCAGTTTACAAAATGGTCGATACATGCGCGGCGGAATTTGAAGCTTTGACACCATACTATTATTCTACGTACGAAGTAGAGAATGAAGTTACAGAAACAGAAAAACAAAAAATTGTCGTGCTTGGCTCAGGTCCAATTCGTATCGGCCAAGGCGTTGAATTTGACTACTCCACCGTTCATGCGGTTTGGGCTATTCAAAAAGCAGGCTATGAAGCGGTTATTATCAATAACAATCCTGAGACCGTATCGACTGACTTCAGCACCTCTGACCGCCTATATTTTGAACCGCTGTTCCTGGAAGATGTGCTTCATGTCATTGAACAAGAGCAGCCAATTGGTGTAATCGTTCAATTCGGCGGCCAAACAGCAATCAATCTGGCAGCACCGCTAGCTAAGGCGGGCGTGCAAATTCTTGGCTCGAGCCTTGAAAGCATCGATTCTGCCGAGGATCGTAAAAAGTTCGAGGCACTGCTTCGCAAGCTGGAAATCGCTCAGCCGAAAGGCAGCACCGTCACATCTGTGGATGAAGCTGTAGGAACAGCTCAAGCGCTGGGTTATCCTGTGCTGGTAAGACCTTCCTATGTACTTGGCGGACGCGCGATGGAAATCGTATATTCCGATGAGGAATTGCTGAACTACATGGAGGTAGCAGTAAAAATCAATCCTGAGCATCCTGTGCTTATTGATCGTTATATGCTTGGCCAAGAAGCTGAAGTAGATGCGATTTGTGATGGCGAAACGGTTCTAATACCTGGTATAATGGAGCATGTTGAGCGGGCTGGTGTTCACTCCGGCGACTCGATCGCGGTATACCCTCCACAATCATTAAGCGATGAGATTAAAAATGAAATTGTGGATATGACAATTAAAATTTCCAAAGAGCTGAAAGTAGTCGGCCTTGTGAACATTCAATTTGTCATCCATCAGCAAAAAGTGTATGTAATCGAAGTAAATCCTAGATCTTCACGGACAGTTCCGTTTATGAGCAAGGTTACCACGATACCGATGGCCAATCTGGCAACCCAAGCTATTTTGGGCATCAAGCTAGCTGATCAAGGCTATACAGACGGATTATGGCCGGAAGATAAGCATGTTTCCGTAAAAGTGCCGGTGTTCTCCTTCGCTAAGCTGCGCCGCGTTGACCCAACGCTTACACCGGAGATGAAATCGACAGGCGAGGTTATGGGCCGTGATGTTTCTTATGCCAAGGCGCTTTACAAAGGCTTGATCGGCGCAGGAATGAAAATTCCTTATGCGGGCTCCATTATCGCAACGGTTGCTGATAAGGACAAGGAAGAAGCGATCGAGCTATTGCGCGGCTTTTACACTATTGGTTATACGATTTATGCAACAGGCGGCACAGCTGCTGCGCTTGAAACGGCGGGTATTAATGTGACTCCGGTTAACAAGCTAAGCGAAGGTTCGCCGAATATTCTCGATCTGATTAGAGAAGGCAAAGCGCATTTTGTTGTCAACACATTAACAAGAGGCAAAGCGCCTGAGCGCGACGGCTTCCGTATTCGCCGCGAAGCGGTCGAGAATGGAGTAGTCTGCTTGACTTCTCTTGATACGGTGCGCGCTCTGCTCGGCATGCTGCAAACGATCAACTTCTCTTCTGAGGCAATGCCGGCAAAACTTTAACAAAATTAAGGGCGGAGGGAATGCAAGTGAGGCTTACAAAGGATCAAGCGGCAAGCCGCATTATGGTGGCGCTCGATTATCCGAGCGCTGGCGAGGCGGAGCGGCTGCTTGCCCAGCTGCAAGGCATTCCGTGTTATATGAAGGTGGGCATGCAGCTGTTTTATGCTGCAGGCCCTTCCTTTGTGGAAAGCTTGAAAGCCAAAGGATATTCCGTTTTTCTGGACGTAAAAATGCATGATATACCTAACACGGTGAAGGGCGGAGCTATGAGCATCGCAAAGCTTGGCGTAGACATGTTCAATGTGCATGCAGGCGGCGGCAGGGCGATGATGGAAGCAGCGCTGGAAGGTGTAGAGAACGTGCTCGGCAGCGCCAACAAAAAGCCGATCGTGATAGCTGTAACGCAGCTGACAAGTACGAATCAGCAGGTTTTGAATGAGCAAATTGGCATAAGTGGTTCCGTAGAGCAAGCGGTATTGCATTATGCAAAGCAAACTCAGCTGGCAGGTCTGCATGGCGTAGTTGCTTCTCCTTCTGAGGTTGAAGCAATTAAAGCGGCATGCGGCCATTCCTTCCAAACCATTACACCTGGTATACGTCCTTTGGGCGCAGCGGTGAATGATCAATCCAGAATTATGACGCCAAGGGACGCTGTACTGGCAGGAACGGACTATTTAGTCATCGGAAGACCGATTACAGCTGCCGCTTCTCCGAGAGAAGCGATTGAAGCTATTATTGAGGAGATGATTTCAGTTGAGTAATGAACAATTGCCTAAACAAATCGCCAAACATTTGTTGAGCATTGAAGCAGTTGCTTTACGGCCTAACGATCCTTTCACATGGACATCGGGTATCAAGTCGCCTATCTATTGCGATAATCGCTTAACGATGGCTTACCCGGAAATTCGTGATGTAGTGGCTGACGGTTTTGTAACTATTATTAAAGAGCAGTATCCTGAAGCAGAAGTGATTGCCGGCACCTCTACAGCAGGCATTCCTCATGCTGCTTGGGTTGCTCAAAAAATGAATTTGCCTATGGCTTATATTCGTGATAAGGCGAAAGGACATGGCAAGCAAAATCAAATTGAAGGCCGCATTGCTGAGGGGCAAAAGGTAATCGTCATTGAAGATTTGATCTCGACAGGCGGAAGCTCGCTAAAGGCTGCGCTTGCTGTTCGCGAAGCGGGTGCTGAACCGCTAGCAGTTCTTGCTATTTTCTCTTATCAATTCAAGCAAGCGATTGATGCCTTTGCAGAAGCAGGCATTCCGCTTCAAACGCTCTCGAATTATACAGCCCTGATTGAAACTGCAGTCGAGCTGGGCACTGTACAGCCGGAGGAAGTTGCAAGTTTGCAGCAGTGGCGCGAAGATCCTCAGTCTTTTGGCAAATAGTTATTATACTTATGGAGCATCCCGTTAACGGGATGCTTTTTTGGTGAATTCGCCTCTGCTGCGGCTAAGATAGGCCCAAAAATAAGCTTCAAATTTAATTATTGGAAAAATGTTTTCAACTTAATGCCAAAAGTCGTAACTTTTCAGGCACGAACACCGTCTATGTTGTAAGATTAGAATTATGAAAGAAATACATAACAAAATAGGGGGTATAGGAGGAGCTCATGAAAGCAGTGGAATTAGATGAGAAGGAGAAACTAGAGACGACTGCTTCTGACCAGCCAGCATCGCATACAAGCGCTTCGGCTCATAATAGCAATGATACCGGCAAGCTAATGGTTGTTGAAAATGTCGAACGCACCTTTCAGGTTGGCGGGAAGGCCCTGCATGTTCTTAAAGGCATCAATATGGAGCTTGAGCGGGGTAAGCTTGTTATGCTTCGCGGCAGGTCTGGGTCAGGTAAAACAACCTTGCTCAATTGTTTGGGAGGACTTGATATTCCTAGCAAGGGCGAGGTTATATTTGACAATAAGCAGTTCAGCCGCATGAATGATGATGACAGAACCAAAATTCGTAGATCCCAGATGGGTTTTATATTTCAGGCGTATGCATTAATGCCTCTTCTGTCAGCTTGGGAAAACGTCGAGCTGTCTCTTCGTATGGCTGGAACTCCGCGCTCGGAATGGAAGGAGAGGGTAGCAGAATGCCTGGAGCTGGTTGGATTGGGCAAACGCATGAAGCATCGTCCCTTCGAAATGTCCGGCGGAGAGCAGCAGCGCGTAGCTATAGCAAAGGCAATCGCCCATCGTCCCATTCTTTTGCTTGCCGATGAACCGACTGCCGAGCTGGATTCCAGCATGGCGGCGCAAGTGATGGCATTATTCCAAAATATTATTCGCAATGAACACGTTACAGTATGTATGACTACACACGATCCCACAATTATGGAGGTTGCCGATCATGTCTATGAAATGGTGGACGGGAAATTTATTTAAACGTTCATTTGTTGTTGCACTCAGTTTATCTATTATATTAACTAGCGGATGCTCCCTATTACCGTCCGAGGGCGAGGAAGAGGTTTTACCAGAAATCAACCCGCCTGCTATTGCAAAGAGACCGGAATATACGGTTTCGACAGATACGCTTGAAACGAAGGTTCAGGTTATGGGAAAGCTGATTTCGCTAGAAGAAGAAACGATGTTCTTTACTTCTGAGAACAAGCATTTGAAGGAGCTTTATGTTAAAACAGGAGACGTTGTGCAGGCGGGCGATCTTATCGCCGAGCTTGATGTCGACGATTTGGAAAAAACGCTGCGGAACGAAAGGTTATCCTTCAAGCGAGAAGAAACCTTGATGAAGGAAACGCTGCGAACACGCGACGAGATGGATCCTATTGATTTTGAAGAAAAAAGAATCGCTTTCGAGGAACGCCGGCAAAAACTGCTTGATCTGGAGGAAGAGATTTCGAAAGCTCAGCTATATGCGCCATTTAGCGGGACGATCGTATCCGTAGATGTTCAAAAAGGTGCACTTATTAAAGCCTATCAATCAATTGCAATTGTAGCAGATACCTCCCTTATCGTTCCAGCTGCAAAGCTGACCAAAAATGAGCTTGAAAAAGTAGCGGTTGGCATGGAAGCTGTTGTTACCATGAGCAATATCGGCAAATTTAAAGGTAAAATTAAAACGCTGCCGGCTCCAAAAACTGAACAGAACAATAACGGAAATCCAAATGAAAATAATAAGCCTGAGCGTCCTGAAGACTTTATGATTATTGATATTGCAGAGCTTCCTAAGGAAGTAAATCGCGGCATGCCATTATCGATTGATATTATTACAAAACGTACTGAAAACGCGATAGTAATTCCACCATCTACTCTTCGTACTATTGGGTCCCGCACTTATGTACAAGTAATTGAGAATGATGTAAAGCGCGAGGTTGACGTTGAGGTCGGCCAGCAAACGCCTACTCAGGTGGAAATATTGAAAGGCCTGGAGCCTGGACAGAAAGTTGTAGGTCGATAGCCAATGGGATTTCCGCTGTTTCGATTTTTATTCCGAAAGATGTGGAATACAAGATGGCTGACGTTAAGCACGCTGGCAGGGCTCGTAATTGCAGTTGCTTTTGCAACAAGCATTCCGATGTATGCTGATGGTGCGCTTAAACGTGTGGTAGCAGAATCTTTGCAGGAGAAAAGCGCGGGGCTTCCTGCTGGTTCATTATTGATGAGGTATCAATCTCCTCCTGGCGAAAAAACAGATTTGGCAGCTTTAAAGGGTCTGGAGGATTATATTAATGGAAGCATTCCAGAACTAATCCCTTTTTCTTACGACACTTTCTTGCAAACTTATTCAATTCGCAGCGCAGATGTCGTGCCTGAAGACCCAATGAAGGTAGATCCTGGCCGAAATCGTCAGTTTACCATTTCATCCATGACTAATCTGGAAGAGCATACCGAGCTGGCGCAGGGACAATGGTTCAGCAGCAGTGCGGGCAAGGGCGATATTATTGAAGCTGTACTGTTTGAAGAAGCGATGTTCAGAAATGATTTACATATCGGGGATGTGCTTCTTTACCCCGTTAGCGGCTCAAATATGAAGCTGCGTGTCAAAATCGTCGGAGCGGTTAAACCGTTAGTCGACACTGACCCATATTGGTATCAAGGTCTTGAAAGCTTGCTTGGTACATTGCAGGTAAGCGAGGAGACATTTAATAATATATTGCTGTCTCAACATCGTATTCCGCTTCATAGCGCGGGCTGGTATTATTCTTTTGATTTATCAACGGTCAAAACGAGCCAGCTTACACCGCTCGGAAACACCCTTGATCGCATTAATATTGACTTATATCAAAAGTTAAAAGAAACACGTGTAGAAATTTCGTTCGCTAATTTGCTTACCGATTTTAAAAAGCAGAGCCTGCAGCTGCAAACGATGCTATTTACGCTCGCGGCTCCCATGATTGCCATGGTGTTCTTCTTCATCGCGATGAATGCAAGACAAGCGCTTGATAAGCAGCGCAGCGATATTGCGGTATTGCGAAGCAGAGGGGCCAGAACAAGCCAGATCATATGGATTTATTTGATCGAAGGGTTATTTCTCGGCGCAGTTGCGCTGGCGCTAGGACCGATGCTCGGCTGGTTTATGGCCAAGAGCATAGGCTCAGCAAACGGGTTTCTCTCCTTCGTCAATCGCAAATCGATACCGATCGGCTTTTCAACAGAAGCGCTCATTGCAGGCGGGGCTGCAGTCTTGCTAGCGATACTGGCAACTGTAATTCCAGCAATTATTTATGCCAGATCGTCAATTGTAGGCTATAAGCAAAAGCTGGCTAGATCGGATCGCAAGCCAATGTGGCAAAGATGGTTTCTTGATATCTTGCTGCTGGCTGCCGCAGGCTATGGCTGGTATATGTTCCAGGAAAGACAGATGCTTACTTTCCAGACCGGAATGACGACGGATCAGCTGAACGTTCAGCCATTTCTGTTTTTCGTGCCTGCCATTGCGATATTTGCAATCGGACTGTTCTTTCTGAGATTGTTTCCATGGCTGCTGAAGCTGTTCAATTGGCTGGGACGCAAGTTTTTGCCTGTTCCGTTGTATTTGACGCTTACTCAGCTGTCTAGATCTTCTCATGGCTATTATTCATTGATGATCTTACTCGTTTTAACGCTTGGATTAGGTGTTTACAATGCTTCTGCAGCTAGAACGATAGATTTGAACTCCACTGAAAGAACGCTCTATAAATATGGTTCGGATGTCATTATTCAAACCGTATGGGAAGGTACACCTGAACTGCCTGCGACAGGCGGTGGCAACCCTGGCGGCGGTGGAGGCAACCCAGGCGGCGGAGGCGGAGGCAATCCTGGCGGCGGCGGAGGCGGCAACCCTGGCGGAGGTGGTGGTGGCAACCCTGGAGGGGGAGGCAACAATCCTGCTCCTTCAAAAATCTTATATAATGAGCCTCCTTTTGAAGTATTTCGAGAAGCAGAAGGAGTTGAAGCTGTAGCACGTGTACTGCAGACGAAGGGTAACGTTGTTGTTTCAGGCAAATCAATAGGGCAAGGCACTGTACTAGGCATTGATAATGATCAGTTTGCCAAGGTGGCATGGTTCCGCAATGATTTGTTCCCTGTCCATCCGTACCACTATTTAAACAATCTCGGCTTGTTTGAGCATGCGGCTATTATTCCGACGAATGTTGCTGAGAAATATCAGCTTAAGCTGGGCGACAGCATTTCTGTCGGTTTTCAGGACGGCATGCTTGAATTTGCCATTGTAGGCATCCTGCCTTATTGGCCAACGCAGTATCCAGACAAAACACCGTTTATTATTACAAATCTGGACTTTATATACGATCAGCTTCCGATCATTCCATATGATGTATGGATTAAGATGAAACCGGAGGCAAAGCTCGCGCCATTAGTTGAATATTTGCAAAAAAATGGCGTTGATCTGGCCTCGGTTACCGATGTGCGCAGCGAATTGCTTACACAGGCTAAGCATCCTACACGCGGCGGCGTATTCGGTATTCTGAGCTTGGGCTTCCTCGTTTCGGTCATTATTACGTTAGCTGGCTATATTTTATATTGGTTCTTCAATTTATCAGGCCGAGTTGTCCAGTTCGGGGTGCTTAGAGCGATGGGATTATCGCGCAGGCAGCTGACAGGCATGCTGCTCCTTGAACAAATTTTTACAGCTGGGCTGGCGATTGGGCTGGGAGTTGTAATCGGTAAAGTTGTAAGCTTACTGTTCCTGCCATTTTTACAAACAGCAGAGAATGTGGCTGAGACCGTACCGCCATTCAGAGTTATTTTCAATGCAAATGATACGAACCAATTATTTATCGTTGTCGGTGTCATGATGGCGATAGGAGCATTGCTGCTCTTCCTGCATATTCGCAGACTTCGTGTGCATCAAGCAGTGAAAATGGGAGAGGAGCGTTAATCCAATATGATTGAATGTGAAGGGCTAGTCAAAATATTCAAGTCGGATGATTTGGAGGTCGTTGCTCTCCAAGGGCTTAATCTAAAGGTTGAACCAGGCGAGCTTATGGCTATTATTGGAAACAGCGGCAGCGGAAAATCGACCCTGCTGAATACACTGGGCGGCTTGGACCGCCCTTCCGCTGGTACCGTAAAAGTAGGCCAGTGGGATTTATTGAAAATTTCAGAGGAAGATTTAGTGCAATATAAACGGGATACAGTAGGGTTTATATGGCAAAATAACGCACGCAATCTGCTTCCGTATCTTACTGCTCTCGAGAATGTGGAAATGCCGATGATGCTGTCAGGCAAAATGGACCGGGAATATGCCAAGCAGCTGCTTGAATGGGTAGGCTTGAAGGAGCGCATGCATAATAAGCTGCATCAGCTATCCGGGGGGGAACAGCAAAGGGTTGCCATCGCTATTTCCTTGTCGAACCGTCCACAGCTTCTGCTTGCGGATGAGCCGACCGGCTCGGTTGACACCGCAACTTCGGATCTTATTATGGGCATTTTCAGACGATTAAATCGCGAGCTGGGCATTACAATCGTTATCGTTACGCATGATCTGTCTCTAGCTAGCAAGGTGGATCGGGTGGTCGCCATTCGAGATGGACTGACAAGTACAGAATTTATTAAACGCAATACCAATTTGGATTCTAATTTATCTTTTGCGCAGCAGAACGTTGGCGGCAGCTTGCAGGAAGTACACGAAGCATATGTTGTGGTTGATCGCGTAGGCAGGCTGCAGGTGCCAAAGGAATACTTGGCCGCTCTTGAAATTAAAGATAAAGCGACGATGGAGTTTGACGGTGAACGAATAATTATTTCTTCACCCAAAAAAATAGGAGGAGAATAAAATGGGGAAGTCAAAAACAAGTTTAAAAGGATGGCGTAAAGCAATTGTAATTGGATTAACGCTAGTATTCATCGTCAGTTTATTAAGTGCCTGCAGCAAGGGAACAGGCGGCAAGAGTAATGAGAATACCGTCGTTCGAATCGGGTATTTGTATGGCGGCTCTGATAATGAGCCATATATGCGCCAGCAATACACAGATACGTATGAAATCATGAACAAAAATGTAACCTTTGAATTCGTAGGCGCGGTTAACTATGATGATCAAAGATTTGAACAGCAATCTGATCCAAGCAAGCCGGTTGAGCAGCCGGATGCATATGAGAAGATGAAGGAGATGCTTACAGGCGCCAATCCTGTAGATGTCGTTATACTGGATTTCGGTTTGCTGCGCCGTCTGACGCAGGATAATCTGCTGAAGCCGCTTGATCCGCTTATTCAGCAGGATAAATTTGATATTAGCGATTACGTTCCAACTGTTATCGAAGGCATTAAATCAGTTGGCGACAATAATCTTTATGCCCTAACGCCAACGTTCTCTTCTTCCGCATTATTTTATAACAAAAAAATGTTCGCCGAAGCAAATATTGAGCCGCCAGTTGATAAAATGACTTGGGATGATGTGTTTAATAAGGCCCGCCAATTGGCTAAAGGCGAAGGACTAGACAGTCAATTTGGCTTCTCCTTTAATCGTTGGGTATCGGATGGATTCAGCGATATCAATTACTACAGCAACGCCTTGCAACTGCGCATGTGGGATGACAATGCTGACAAAATGCTCATTAACAGCCCGCAATGGCAGCAGGTGTGGGATACGGTAATTTCATTGCACAAGGATAAAGTTATTCCGAATCAGGAATATATGAACTTGTACTACGAAAAGCAAAATGAATCCGGTGCTCAGGATCCTTTTTACGGAGATCTGTTCGTAACTGGAAAAGTAGGCATGATGATTTCTGATTACTACTATATTAATGAGCTGAAAAAAATAGGCGAAAATGCTTCAAAAATCAAAGATTTTGAAATGGTGGACTGGGATGTTGTAACACTTCCTACCGATCCGTCGACACCAGGCGTTGGTGGAAATATCAGCCTTAATCAATTGATGGGCATTAATGCCCGTGCTCAAAATCCAGAAGGAGCTTGGGACTTCATTAAATTTATTAATGGCAAGGATTGGGCTAAGATCAAATCAAGAAGCTTGTACGAGATGGCAGCCAGAAAAGAATTCCTACAGCCGATTGGCGGTTTGCAGTACAATTTGGACGCCTTTACTACATTGCGCCCTTATCCTCCAGTTACTAACAATGACGAAAAAATTTATCGTGAAAAACCGGGCATATGGGAAGCGCAAGGCTATGGCTATGAGCTGTTCCAGCAGGTCATAGCTGGCGATAAAGACACCAAAGAGGCGCTTGCGGAATGGGAAACGAAAGGCAATGCCGCGCTTGAACGTACAGCTACAGAAGGTGATGGCGGTATAGGCGTGATGCCGATGCCTAGACCTATGTATTAATTGTTAACTCGAAAGCACTTATAATATTAGAAGAGGCTTGTCAGTGTCTATAAGGCGCACTGACGAGCCTTTTTGATTTTTTTATATGTCTGAAGAGTATGCAGTGCAATATCCGGGGGAATTATATAAATGAACAGCTGTGAAAGAGAGGGATACGCTTGAAGTGGGTTTACTGGATCCGATTATACGAAACAAAATTTCAAGCCGGCTGCTTAGCGCGCAGGATGGAAAATGACGGCTGGCTGTATGGTTTTGAACAGGCTCGTGAAATCGAAATATTCCGTTCAAGAAAGGGCCGTTACGGAGTAAGATTTTTAAAAACATAATAATTTAAGGCGTTCAAAAACGATAAGTTTAATGCTGATTATACCCACTAAAAATCATCCAAAAAGTTTACCAATATTTTTTTTGAAAAAAGGCTTGACTGTATATATCGATATATAGTATATTAATTGATGTCGCCATTTACAAAAAGTTTTAAGAACGATGACGCGGGGTGGAGCAGCTCGGTAGCTCGTCGGGCTCATAACCCGAAGGTCACAGGTTCAAATCCTGTCCCCGCAACCAACCTTAAAATGATCTAATTTACATAACCTTATTTTAAGGGCCCTTAGCTCAGTTGGTTAGAGCGGTCGGCTCATAACCGATTGGTCGGGGGTTCGAGTCCCTCAGGGCCCACCACTTTATAGTCATTCCTTCGCCGGGGTGGCGGAATTGGCAGACGCACAGGACTTAAAATCCTGCGGTAGGTGACTACCGTACCGGTTCGATCCCGGTCCTCGGCACCATTTGAATACATAATGTATTGAAGCGACATAGATCAGATCTGCTAAGAGAGAAAAGGAAAGAAAGTCCTGTATGCTGCAAGTCAGCATGCAGGACTTTTTTTGTC
>NZ_JAZHCT010000063.1:0-20043 GCF_036541265.1 Paenibacillus sp. IITD108
AAGCCTCGACTTATTAGCAAATTCGCCAAAAACCAAACTGTAAAATTTTCCAAGGTATTGACCATTAACCCAAAAATGGTTTTTTAATGCGTTTGATGTAAGGTTCTATGCAAGGCCAGTGCGATTTGAGGCAAATAAGCTCAACTGCAACCGTTAGATATTAAAAAGCGGGTTATTAGACGGATTAGCGCTTCCTGCAACCGTTAGAGTGGAGTAAAGGGTAGATCAAATGTGACGGTTGTGAAATGTATATGAAATTTCATATAGAATAAGCTGAATTGGCGCGAAAAACACAAATGTATATGAAAAACCATACAGAACTGGTAGGTGCCACCTCAAAATGAGCAAATGTATATGAAATTTCATATAGAATAAGCAGAAATGGCGCGAAAAACACAAATGTATATGAAATTTCATATAGAATAGGCCGAAATGGCGCGAAAAACATAAATGTATATGAAATATCATACAGAATTGGTCGGTACTACCTCAAAATGAGCAAATGTATATGAAATTTCATATAGAATAAGCAGAAATGGCGCGAAAAACACAAATGTATATGAAATATCATACAGAATTGGTCGGTACTACCTCAAAATGAGCAAATGTATATGAAATTTCATATAGAATAAGCTGAATTAGCGCGAAAAACACAAATGTATATGAAAAACCATACAGAACTGGTAGGTGCGACCTCAAAATGAACAAATATATATGAAAAACCATACAGAACTGGTTAGTGCCACCTCAAAATGAACAAATGTATATGAAAAACCATACAGAACTGGTAGGTGCGACCTCAAAATGAACAAATATATATGAAAAACCATATAGAACTGGTTGGTGCGACCTCAAAATGAACAAATGTATATGAAAAACCATACAGAACTGGTAGGTGCGACCTCAAAATGACCAAATGTATATGAAAAACCATACAGAACTGGTAGGTGCGACCTCAAAATGACCAAATGTATATGAAATTTCATACATAAATGATCAGCGCTGCCGCCGCGCCTAACCCGCCTCTGCTTTTATTCATTCTGTTCCTTCACTTGGAACAGATGCTTATTCGCGGCTTGCTGCTGCCGGAATTGTCCGGGCGTAAGCCCCGTCCGGTTTTTAAACATTTTGTTGAAGTAGCTTACGTTCGCATACCCGATTTCCCGGCAAATTTCCTCAAGCGAAAGGTGAAGCTGCTTCAATAGCTCCATGGCTCTTTTGATCCGCAGCTGGATCAAATAGTCGTTGATAGTCATACCCGTAGATTCCTTGAAGACACGGCTTAAGTAGGATGAGCTGCGCTGCACATATTCGGCAACCGTATCTACGGAAATATTTTTGTTGAAGTTCGCATCCATATAATCCGTCGCCAGCTGAAGAGTCACATCGGTCATCTTGGAGCGTTTTTCCTTATGGTAGTCGATGATTCTGCCGCACATGTCGAGCAAGCACGTTTCCATATCCGGCAAGGTCTCGGCACGCGCGAGCGCTTCAGCATAAGAAGGCTGGTCGCCAAATACTGCCGATGTATCGCCCCTTGATTGGACCAATGCCTTTAAAATTTCTCCGCTCAGCTGGAAGAACAGCTGCTGAATATTTGCCTTGCTCAGCTTCTTATTAATCGCCGTTTGTGTAATTTGCCGGATGGCCTTGAAGCATTCCTCTTTGTCTGTTTGAAGAATCGATTGCAGCAGCTTCGTTTCCAGCTCGTACGGATAATAGTAAGCTTCTTCCTCTGTCTTCCAGTCGCCTAGAATGGAGTATGGCAAAACTTCGCCTTTGCCGATGTACATTTTTAGATTTAGCGCTTCGAGCGTGTCCTCATAGGCTGAGCGGACGGATGTTTCTCCCGCATAGATTCGGCTGACGGCAATCGTGACAGTTATGCCGTACCGGCTCAACAAGAGCTCTTTTAGTCTTTTGGCCTGCTCAATCGGGAAGCTGTCTGCGCTTAAAGGAACGGAAAGGAGGATAACGGTCCTCTTATCATCCTTGGCGAATATCTCTCCGTCAATATCGGCTCCCAGTTCTTCCATCATTCCATAACGAAACAAATGATATTGGAATATACCGTCCGCTCCCATTTCCGGAAAAGGCTTTTCCAGCTCAAGAGTTAGCATAGCGAACCTTGCAAAATCGAGACGGATACCCAACAACTCCGCTGCCTGTTCTGTTCCGCCGTCGCCTTGGATAAGATCATTCAAATACTTTTCCTTAATGGCCGTACGATTATCGGTTAGGACAAGATCTACTTTCCGTTTCTCCTTCATCAGTGTCTCCCAGTTGCGAACGAGCTGATCGAAGCTGTGACGGATAAAGCCGGCTTCGTCACCCGTGGGCGCAGCTTTGCTCTCGGTTTCCCGCTGGCCTGCCGCAGAGCCTCGGATGTAGGTGATAACGCTTTGGAGCGGCCGGTACAATCTTCTTGACAAATAAAAGGAAATGGCGATTGCCACTAGCAGGTATGCCGCCGCAACGGTGAAAACAATGAATTTGATGCGGTCCATGCCTTGCAATAGCACGGAGCGTTCAGTGACATCAACGAACTTCCAGCCGGTTAGCTCTGAGGTTGTATAGGAGATGATCTGATTGGAATCGTCTATATAGTATCCGCTCCGATCGGTAAGCCTTCCAGGGTCCACCCGCTGCAGCAAGGCTTCTCCTGCGGCATCATCGGAGTAAAGCAGCTCGGAGTTCGGCCCCAATACGAGCGTGGCTCCTTTTTTATTGTGATAATGGCTCAAATAGTCGTTGAAAAGCTGTTCCAGCTTCAAGTTGATAACGATGGCGCCGTCTACTTGACCAATCAAAGGCATTTTTTGCAGCAGGCTTGCGGCTGGTTGATCCGATGCGAAGCCGTTTGGTCGTCCGGTTAACCAAATGGTGCGGTTTTCAGATGGCTGCTTCCAGATGTCCAGCCAGGATGTATCTGCAAAGGTGGAAATAGGCGACGTTTTGATTTCGGGACGTGATGTCAGGACTAGCTCCAACGGCTCGTAATATAAATAGATGGAATCGATGTAAGGACTGATCTTTTTCTGTTCTTCAACGAATCGTGACAAATCGATCAGAGAGCTGACGGTTAACTTGCCGTTTTTAGTTTGGTACAGGTACGATTGGTTTGCCATCATGCCGGCGACGGCATATCTGATTGCGGTCAGGTCTTTGTGGATGAGCTCCTGCTGCTGCGTCAAAATGGATTCGTTGTATTCGATGGCGTTATGAATACTGTTATCTGCCGAAATCGAGTAGGTGACTGTGGCAATAAGAATGACGGTGATCACGGCAATTGCGGTTAAGGAGAGAAGCAGCTTGACGAACATCGTATTATTTTTGATCGCTCGGTATCCCAGCAGGGTAATCACACCCCTTCTTCAATTGGTTGCGCTTACATAATACATTGCGAAATTAAAGTGCAAATCAAGTGTGCCGATAAATTATGCGAAATCATTCGTTGAGTCCATAGAAGCAGGAAAAGAGGCGCTCTTATCGCAAACACTATAGAGGGATTATATCAATAGTTGAGCTGAGCGCAAAGGGGAAGCTCGAAAAACATATAAAAAGCAGAAAAACATAATGCATTCCAAACAGCAAAAATCAAAAAAACATAAAAAAGAATCGAAATAAAAGATTGTGAACCTTGCCAGAGAACGCTATCGTAAAAGTTGTAACCGCTATCAAATCCCGGCCGGGAGTGAAAGCTGCGATACGGTCCAATCATATTGACTCTAGGGGGAGATTTTTTTGCTAAGCAAACGCAAGAAATTAGGAAGCATCTTTTTGGCAGCAATGATGGTAGCGGGCCTGCTGGCCGGCTGCGGCTCCAACTCCAACAATAATAATAACAATAAAAGCAATACGGCATCGCCAAGTATCAGCCCGAGCGCAAACCCAAGTGAAGCAGTTGAAAAGCCAATAGAAATTACATGGGGCATCCACTTCCAGGCTTCCGGCGTTGTAAAAGACTCTGAGGTTCAAAAGTGGCTTGAAGAAAAATTCAATGTGAAAATCAAGCCGGTGAAGGTGACGGATGCCAGTATCGCATCCGGCGAAATTCCAGATATTTTTATGCTGGGCGATCCTGCTAACGTGGCCGCATACCAGAACCAGGGTGTCCTGATGAGCATCGATCAGAACATGCTAAAGGAAAAGCTGCCTGAGTATTATGCAGATATTGAAAAAAACAGTGCCCTGTTCCAAACGGTTACTTTTAGCGATAAACTATGGGCCATCCCGATGTTCATCGATCTGAAGCCTTATGATCTGGCTATGCTTTGGCGTAAAGATTGGCTGGACAATGTTGGGATTACGAAGGTTCCAGAGACACTCGAGGAGTTCGAGCAGGCGGTTTATGCGTTCGCGCAGAAGGACCCGGATAAAAATGGCGCCAAAGATACGTACGGCTTGACAGGTACAGCTACCTCCACCTGGTCATCCGGTTTCTATTCCATTTTTGGAGCGTTCGGCGTAGAACCGACGATGTGGCATGAAAGAAACGGAGAAATTATGAACGGCTCTGTCATGCCGGAGACAAAGGAGGCCTTGGCCAAGCTGCGGCAGTGGTATGCTGATGGGGTTATCGATCCTGAGTTCATTACCGATACGCAGGATTCGTACCGGAAGAAGCTTTACAATAACCGGATTGGCGTCATCGAGGAGCAAATTGCCAAAGGCGCGCTTCCAGAGTCCGGGACCGTGGTGGAAATGAAGTCCTTGAATCCCGATGCGGAGCTGGTGTTCGCCAGAAATCCGAAAGGGCCAGGCGGGGACGGCTCTTGGGATTGGGGAGTGAAGAGTAATTTCGTCGTCCTTGGCAACAAAGTGCAGGATCAGCCGGAGAAGCTGGAAAAGCTTCTAGAAATTATTCGTGCGCAGAGCAGTGACGAAGAAACGATCAATATGACCAGCCTCGGGGTAAAGGGAAAAACTTGGGACTTCACAGAAAGTGGAGCGACTTCTGGAGCAACTAAATATCTTGAAGGCTTTGAGAAGCAAGAGCAGCGCGATCAGCTCGGCATTCGTCTCTTCTCCCTCGGTAACATTACGACGCAAGCTTACCGCGAGAAGTATTCCAATTCAAAGCTGAACGAAGCGATCAAAACGTATTCCTCTGCTCCTAACTTGACCGATGCGTTGTTGTTCTCAGCGCTGCCATCCGATGGCAAGTACAAGGCTGACCTTACTTCGCTTATGCAAAAGTACTTCGCTCAAATTATTAGCGGTGAAATTCCGCTCGATGATTTCGATAAATTCGTAACAGAATGGAAAGCAAGAGGCGGCGATGAGCTGACCAAGGAAGCAAACGAGATGTATCAGGCACAATTCAAAAAATAAGCGGATTCCGCTGTTCTGCAAAAGCCGAACTTGGCTTTTGCAGAATGGCAGGTCCGGGCTGCAAGGAAGGATAGCATGAAAACGATACGTAAACACGGAGAGCTGCTCACGCTGTTTCTGTTTTCCTTTGTGTTTTTTTTCATTTTCAAATACGGTCCGTTGTACGGCGTAGTCATCGCGTTCAAGGATTTCCGAGTCGTGGACGGGATTTGGGGAAGCCCATGGGTAGGGTTAAAGCATTTTATCGAACTGTTTCAAAATAGTGATTTTTATCGCCTTCTAAAAAACACCCTGCTTCTTAACCTATACTTGCTGATCTTTGCATTCCCAGCTCCGATTATTTTGGCGCTATTGCTGAATGAGGTCCGGTCCCGGTATTTTCAAAGATTCATACAAACGACGATGTATTTGCCGCATTTCGTTTCCTGGGTCATTATGTCAGGACTGATCATCTACTTTCTTTCGCCGACCTCCGGCGTTATAGCTGAAATCACGGGATGGTTCGGGAAGGAGCCCGTTTTCTATATGGGCAAAAAAGAGTATTTTCGTTCAATAGTCGTCTCCACGGCAATTCTGAAGGATTTGGGCTGGGGGTCGATCATTTATTTTGCCGCACTCGCGGGCATCAACCCGGAGCTGCAGGAATCGGCCATTATCGACGGGGCGAACCGCTGGCAGCGCATTATCAAAATCAATATTCCTTCGATCATGCCTACAATCGCGATCATGTTTATTTTGAGTCTGGGCGGCTTTTTAAGCGCAAATTTCGAACAAATTATTAATCTGCTTAATCCGGTCACCTTTGAAACCGGCGATGTTATAGACACTTATGTTTATCGCGTCGGATTGCAGCAATTTCAGTACAGCTACACGGCAGCGATTGGCCTGTTCAAGTCTCTGGTGGGGCTGTTGCTCATTCTTGGTGCCAATTTGACCATAAGGAAGCTGAGCCGAGGGGAGAATGGGTTATGGTAGAAGCAGGAAGCAAGAGGAAAACAGGTATGAAGGCCAAAAGTTGGAAAGACCGAATCGCTCCCTTTTTCATCTACTTGGTGTTAACGATGCTCGCACTCGTCGTTGTGTATCCGTTCATCCATGTCATTGCTGTATCCTTTAGCAGCCGCGGGGAGGCGCTGCGCAGCGGATTTCATTTTTTTCCGAGGGAATTCGAATGGAGGTCGTATCAGGAGCTGCTTGAATATCCATTCATCTGGTCGGGTTATGCGAATACACTGTTCCGCATGGTAGTGGGGACGTTTTTGACCTTGCTCGTTACCGTCTGTGCCGCTTACCCGCTGTCGCGGCCCGATTTTCCTATGAAAAGGATATTAGTACTGCTTTTGCTGTTTACGATGATCTTCGACGGAGGCATTGTGCCGAATTACTTGCTAATGAAGGAACTGCATCTGTTGAACTCCTTATGGGTCTACGTACTGCCGTCGACAGCTAACGCCTTTCAAGTGCTGGTCATGCTCTCGTTCTTCCGTTCCATACCGGATGCGCTGATTGAAGCGGCCCGTATCGACGGAGCAAGAGATTTGCGGATTTTATTCCGCATCGTACTGCCGCTCTCCATCCCGTCGCTGGTCACGATCGGGCTTTGGTCGCTGGTACACCATATCAACGCATTTATGGATAATTTACTGTATGTGACCGATCAATCGAAGTTTGTGCTGCAGCAAGTCGTTCGGCAAATACTGATCGAGAACAAGCTGGATCCGTTTACGACGGCAACAAATCTGACGCCTCCTGCGCCGGAGAGCTTGAAGATGGCGTCGGTAATCGTATGCTCGCTGCCTGTGCTTGTCTTGTATCCGTTCTTGTTGAAATATTTCGAAAAAGGAACGATGATCGGTTCTGTGAAAGGTTAATCCGGGAACCTTATGGTTCCCTCTCAGAAATTCAGATCGAATAGGAGGTTTGAATGTAATATGAGAAGAAAAACGATGATGTTTTTGTGGATCATTGCCTTAATAGCGAGCTGTATCCCGGTCACGGGGGTCCAAGCGGAGGAGATGCAAAGTTCTGGAGCGGTCTATTTCATATCTGAAAGTGGAAGCGATTCCAATCCCGGGACAGAGGAAGCTCCTTTCCTTACCCTGGAGAAGGCCAGAGATGCGATCCGCCAGCTGAAGCAAGGCCCGGGGCTGCCTGATGGCGGTGTTACGGTTTATTTAAGAGACGGCATCTACAATCGGACTGGAACCTTTCTGCTGGAGGAGCAGGATTCCGGGACGGCGGACAAACCAATTACTTATCGGGCCTATCCGGGCGAATCCGTGCGGTTGAACGGCGGCCTGCAGCTGGAGAAAACTTGGTTTACTCCTGTAACGGACGAATCGGTTCTGAACCGGATCATCAGCACGGATGCTAGAACCAAGGTGCTGCAAGCGGACTTGATGGCGCATGGTATTACCGATTACGGCGTTATGAGCCGTCACGGCTATTACTTGGCCAATGATGTCAGCCAAACTCCGCCAATGGAGCTGTACATCGATGGTGAAGGCATGACCCTTGCAAGATGGCCGAACAACGGAACCGTTCAAATGGGCAATATTCTCGACCCGGGCCCAACCCGCAGAGATCCCGACTTGCAGACCCGGGGCGGCACATTCACATACACCTATGAGCGGCCAGAGCTTTGGAGCCAGGCGGAAGACATATGGCTGGACGGTATTTTCGGCTATAGCTGGGAGTGGTCGTACAACAAAATCGCTTCTATTGATACTGAGAACAAGGCGATCACATTAGCTTATGGGGAAATGAGCGGTCTCTTCAAAAACTGGTACCCGGACTTCCATTTTGCCCAAAACTTATTGGAAGAGATCGACATGCCGGGAGAGTATTATATTGACCGGAGCCAAGGCATTCTTTATTTTATGCCGACTGTCGCCTTCCTGGCGGAAGCTCCTGAGATTACAGTGTCCATGTTGAAAACTCCTATGATTAATACGGTTAACGCTTCGTATGTGACTTTCGAGGACCTGATTATGGAAAATGGCCGGGATTCGGCCGTGATCATTATGGGCGGCAGCCATGTCCGGGTGGTGCATTGCGAGATTCGCAACTTCACTGAAGGGGGCGTGCGAATTAATACACAAAGCCGCTGGCTGTACAACGATTTCGCCAAAGGAACGGGAGTCAACCATGCCGTCATCAGCACCGACATTCACCATGTCGGAGGAACGGGGGTCATTCTGAATGGCGGGGATCGGCTGACGCTGGAGCCGGGCAACAACGTAGTGGAGAACAGTCATATCCATGATTTTGCCTATTATCATAAAGCTTATAACCCTGCCGTCATCCTGACGGGAGCTGGAAACCGCATTTCTCACAACGAAATTCATGACGCTCCCCATCCGGGCATACTCATTTTTGGCAACGACCATCTTGTGGAATACAACAACATTTATGACGTATGCAAAACGTTTTCGGATCTCGGCGCCATCTACATGAATCTGGGCGCAGCGCCGCAGGAGCGGGGATCGGTTATTAGGAGAAACTATTTCCATCACATCGGGGAAGGCATCGCTGGTGTTCAGGGCGTCTATCCGGACAACTTCACGATGGGCATTACAATTGAAGAAAACATTTTCTACCGGATGGGCAATTCCGCTGTTTTAAACAACGGCGGCGCTCATATCCGTACACAAAATAACCTATTCATTGACGCCAAGGTTCCTTACGATTACGCAGACCTGTACTTGGGCGACAAGCCGGAACAGCAAATTTCTAAAAACTATATGGGTCCGTGGCGTGCGCTGTTCGAAAAATACAACAATTTCGTAGGAATGCCGCATCTGACGAAATATCCTGAGCTGGCGGACTTTTTTACGGAGAACCGTTACTATCCGGACACGAATACATTCCAAAATAACGTCATCTACAATCCTACGAAAACGAGAAGCAGCACGACGAATGCGAACGGCGCTTACGATAAGTTCAATCTCGTGCAATATGCGAACAACTGGGTCACGGATCAGGATCCGGGCTTTGTAAATCTAGCAGGCGGTGATTTGAATCTTAAGCCCGATGCGGCGGTGTTTCAGCAAATCCCGGGCTTCAAGGACGTCCCATTCAGCGAGATGGGGATCATAGGAAAAGCTGGGCCATATTTGACACCGGACGAAATTCCTGTTCAAGCGGTAAAGCTTTACGATGATCAAGTGACGATCGGCATTGGCAAATCGTATTCGCTGTACTCGGCGGTGCTTCCTTGGAACGCTACTAACAATAAGCTTATTTTTGCCTCGAGCGACCCGTCGATCGTGAAGGTGGACGCGGATGGCAAGCTGAAGGGGGTTAATCTGGGGAATGCGGTCGTTACGGCAGTCTCTGCCGATAATCCGCTCCTACAGGACGAGGTTCAGGTGACTGTCGAGGTTGGAGACGGGATTATGGACTTTACGAACTTCGAGAACGGACGGAACAGCTGGCCGAGCGATCCGAACCGGAGCATCGTGGAGGTCGAAGGCGGCAATCACATGTATAAGCTGCTCAAAGGTGCAACCGCGCTGAACGAGAATGATTACAGCGATTACGAGCTGACCTTCAAGCTAAAGACGCCGCCTGTCATTCCAGAATTAGCTACGTTCTACGTGTTCGACCGGTTGAACCAAAGCGGCAGCGGCGGCCGAATCGGGTATCGGAAGTTTGCGGACGGCACATCTTCCTGGATTCTGTACAATAAAGATTGGGCCACCATCAAGCAAAACATATTGCCCGCGCAGGACCTGCTGCCGGATACCGAATATGATATCAAGATTATCATAAAGGGCAAAGAGATCAGCGTTTATGCCGATGGCAAGCTTAAGCTGAAGGCGGCCGATCCTACATTCAATTCGTCCGGCAAGGTCGGGTTCTATGCCGGCGGCTTTGACTATCTTCTATTCGACGATATTCAATTTAAAGTTCCTACGACGGATGTGGCCGGTTTGCTGTTGGATGAGAGTCTCAATATGGTCGTAGATGAACAGCAGCAGATGCAGGTGCAATTCGACCCGTCAGATGCCGCTGACCGGACCGTCCTCTGGCAGTCTGCAAATCCAGAAATTGCATCTGTCGATGCGGAAGGAACGGTCACTGCTTTGGCCAAAGGAGAAACTGTAGTAACGGTTACCTCAGTTGCCAACCCGGCAGCTGCGGCATCCATCCGGATTGTCGTTTCGGATATTCTTCACTTCACCGATTTCGATTCGGGGGCGAACGGCTGGCCGGTAGACCCTAATCGCAGCATTGTGACGGTGAATGGCAACAAAAAGTACAAAATTTTAAAAGGCGCATCTGCGCTGCATCCAAAGCTATTTACAGATTACGATTTAACCTTCAAGCTGACAACGCCTGCCGAGATGCCGTCTCAGGGTACGTTTTACGTATATGACCGTTCCGCTTCTGGTAATTCTGGAAAGATTGGATACAGGAAATTGCCAGATGGCACTTCACAGTGGATTTTGTATGATCCGGCTTGGGCCATACTTCAAACCAAGGACGTTGCATACGAGGATCTTTTGCCTGGCACGGAGTACAATTTCCGCATTCTAGTAGATGGCTCCAGCATCCGTGTTTATGTGGACGGGGAGCTGAAGCTGAATGGTTCTGATCCCAAGCATAATCCTTCAGGAACAGTAGGCTTCTATGTAGGCGGGTTCAGCGAAATGTGGTTCGACGATGTAAAGCTTACTATGATTGACCGAACTGCTCCTGTGACCTCAGCGGTCCTGAGTCCGGCGCTGCCTGACGGGACAAATAGCTGGTATAATGGGCCTGTTACTGTTGAATTGAATGCTGATGACGCGGGCACGGGTGTAACAACGACCGAGTACAGCACGGATGGCGGGGAGACATGGCAGATCTACAAAGAGTCTCTAACTTTCGCACAGGACGGCAGCTATGAGGTTGCATACCGCTCAGTAGATTGGGCTGGAAATCTGGAGGACGAGAAAATGGTCAGCTTCAAGCTGGATGGCAGTGCACCCGTACTAGCCATTGAGGGGCTAGCTGCAGGTGATTATGCAAGTATGGAAACGCTGACTATAACTTGGACGGCTTCCGACGCGCTGTCGGGGGTGGATGACAGCAAGACCGTCGCGCTGTTAGATGGGCAGTCAATAGAGCATGGAACGGAGATTCAGCTCTATACGCTAGCCCCGGGCTCCCATACATTCACCGTATCCGTCAGTGATAGAGCGGGGAATACTCAGGAGAGCACGGTAACCTTCAATACGTATGCCAACGCGAGCACACTGAAGGAACTCGTCGATCTGTTTATAGAGATGTCCTGGATCGACAACCATGGAATCGCAAACAGCTTGACTAAGAAGCTTGAGCACGGCCAATTACAAGCTTTTATTAATCAGGTTCAGGCACAAAGCGGCAAGCACATTAGAGCTGAAGCTGCCTCCTATCTGCTGCGGGATGCCAACTATATTATTCATGGGTTGGATTCGACGGATTAAGTTCATACTTGATTGAACGCAAGGATTCAATAAATTTAGTTCATACGTGATCGTTAGCAGAATTAAGCTTTGGACTAGGATAAACGGTTCCGCCGTCCTTTGGAAAGGCGCGTTTACCGATGAATTATAAGAAGAAGTTTATAGAAAAAAACTTATAAAATTCTTATAATTCGAAGAAAGCCTTGGACGAAGTCGTCCAAGGCTTTTGGGGTTATGATTGCCGGTCAAAGTAATTCAAGGCCATTCAAAACCTGTGGCAGCGGTTTAGGCTATCCAACCTTTTATGTCACTGTGGTCTGCAAGCCGAAATGCTCACTTCGCAATAAATTGAAGCTCTGGAAATACCCAAGCGTACGATTGAAAATAACCGTTGTTCTTATTAATATGGCCGATTATAGGGCGATAAGGAGAGACGAATCGCTCGTATGAGGGATCTCCATAAATTTTGGACATCGCTTCAAACAAATCCAACGGCCATGTATGGGCGCCAAGCGGAGGAATGTTTTGATCTTTGTCGTATGGCCATTCTTCTGTATGACCGTCGACATAATACAATAACGTATCGAGCGCTTTTTTGATGCTTTTGCCGCCTGGATAGGTACGGTGAAACAGATCTTCGCCAGTCTCGTCAAGAATTAGCTTGGAAGCTGCCGTTATGGGAGCCAAGGCGAAATAGTGATACCAGATCGCTTTTGTTCCTCTCTTTGTTTCTTCGGGGATAAATCCGGAAGGTGCAATACAAGCTTCGATATGTTTTTTTAGATTGGCGGCTTCTGCCGCGAAGCATTCTCTGTCATCCATGAAGCGGAACAGGGCCAACTGGGCGTATAAGCTCCAGCTCCACCAGTTGTTACGGAGCGGGATGCCGTCCCATGCCGGCAAACAAACCGTGGTCATCCAGCGCACGAACTGATTTTGATTATCCTTGCGCCAGCCCGTATAGGATTTAATGAGCTCCGCCGCTTGTATGAGACCCACTCCCAAATAAGCGGAAACAAGCGGGCCATCGTTGTCGGCCAATTCCTGATTGATGCTTGCCCATCCGTTAATCAGTTCGATTGCTTTATCCGCATAGACGGCTTCTCCTGTAATTTGGTGGGCTAGCGCTGTCGTGTAGGCGGCTTGTGCGTCTGCTTCCATGAGCCGTTTGGCAGCTTGATGTCCAGCCGGATCGAAATAGTAGCCGGGAATTTGCCAGATCGGAACGGCATGACAGCGAACCTGCAAGCTCTCATTCGCAACTTGCAGCAGCTGGTCCAATGCGGTCGAGTTGTTCATAGCGTGCATCTACCCTTTCCTAACTATTCTGTCTTCATTATAGTACCAGACGAATAATTCTCGGTTGCACTAAAATATAACTAGTTTGCGATAATAGCATCGGGGGTGATAGAGTTGGCTTCTTACATCGAGTATGTGGATCCGGCGCAAAGCAGCTTTTTTCTTGCATATCGGGATGAGTGGTCGGATGACCATTTTCTTAAATTTCATGCGCATCAGGGTTTGGAGCTGTTGTTCATCCATGAAGGCCACGGGATGGTGGAGGTGGAGGGCCGCTCCTACAAGCTGGAAAAAGGCATATTTTTCTGCTTCCAGCCTTACCAGCTGCACAAGCTGGAGGTTTTCGCCCAAAAGGGGACCCGATATGTCCGAACGAATCTGACCTTTGATCCCCGTTATTTGGAGCCCTATTTGGCGCCGTATCCCAAGCTTCAAACATTTTTTCACTATCTGTCCAAGGGAACGCTGCCTTCTCCCAAATTCACATTCTATGATAACAGGCTGTCGGGACTTATGGAGGGCCATGTTCAAGCAGTAGAAGAGTCTGGCGAGGAGCGGGAAGAGGCCCGCATCTTATTTTTAATTTCCTTGCTGCGTCAACTTCAATTAGCGGTTATTGCACATAACGAGCTTCCGCTGGAAGGCTGGGCGATCAAAAAAACAGTTCATATTGAAGCGATTATGGATTGGATTGAAGCTCACTTTAAGGAGTCTTTCAGTCTAGAGCTGCTGGCGAAGGAATTTCATCTTTCTCCTTACTACGTGTCTCATCTGTTTAAGGCATATACCGGGGTTACCCTTACTGATTACATCACATCCAGAAGAATACGCGAAGCCTGCGTGCTATTGGGCAATTCCGACAAAACGGTACAGCAAATCGCTTGCGAGATCGGCGGGTTAAGCGCCCCTTATTTTTGCAAGCTGTTCAAAAAACACAAGAGCATGACGCCGCTGGATTATAGGTCTGCGCTGCATCATTCCGCTAATTAACGGGCATAGAGTAACAAGCAATAGAAAGGGGGCCACTGCGATCAAGATTGGGATTCCGACCGCTGTTGTAGTCCAATATTTCTGATTAAATAACCCCTGTAATGGATAAAATTGGCCTACAAAGGCGGACGCTACCGCTTCTCCATTCCCATTCTTGCTCTCCGTTCCCCCATTTTCATTGCTTATTAATAGTTGCTCACAATTAATCGACACCTTCGTCAGCAGCGTTATCTGTGAACTTTTTGCTCATTATGCTCCATAGCGATATCGTGCCTATCAAGCGCCTCTAGGATGCAACAGCTGCATTGCTCTGCCCTTTAATCCAAAAAAATTGTGTCAAATGGATAATTTATCGTTTGCTCGCGATATTCGCGCGGGGAGAAGCCCAGATAAGCTTTGAAGGTTTTGCTGAAGTAGCTGGGACTGTCAAAGCCGCATTGCCTGCCAATATCCTGTGCGCTTAAATCGGTTGTGCGCAGCATCGTGACGGCTGTCTCAATTCGCCGCCGGCGCAAGTATTCGAGCGGAGAAGCCAGATCATTTCTTTGAAACAGCCGGCACAAGTAGGCTCCGGTTACACCGCAATGAGTGGCGATATCCTCCAAAGAAAGCGGCAGCGCGTAGTTTTCTTTTATAAAATGCTTCGCTTTACTGACGATAGTCGAGTGCTCTGTTTTGGAGGTTAGGCCAGCCTCCGGCGTTAACAGTGACAGCATAAATCGATACAACAGTACGGAAAGCTCTGCGCAATCGGAAAGCTGATCCTCAGAGATAGATTTGTACATATCCCAAAAGCTGGACAGAGCTAAGCTATTTTCATGCAAAGAGAGTATTGCGCCTTCTTGTTCGATAATTCGGTCACACATCCGAAGCGCATCCTCTCCCTTGGCATTAAGCCATATAAACTCCCATGGCTCTGACGTTTGGCCGAATAATAATAGCGATGATCGCTAGGGACTTTAACGAGAAATGCTTTGCCCGGCGTTAGGCTGTAGCTTTTACCCTCCAGCTCGATTCGCCCTTCACCGCTTAACGTATATTGAAAGACAATATGTCCAAAATCTGATCGTTCCCGTCCGTCATTGCCATAATAAGGAGAATCGGTAGATTGCCAGCCTATCGAATCTAGCAGCAAGTAAGGGAGAGCATCTGTAAAACGGAAAGCAAAGGCGCCTTGTTTCATCGAAAATATCTCCTGCCTTTCCATAATCAATATATAAACTATCTTTATACATAATATTTTCTGAAAATAAAGTCAAGATTGTTATAGTTTGTTTAATATAGTTAGATTGCTGATCTATGCTCCAGTTGTTATGATGAAACCATCAGAGTTAAAGGAGGATACGTAATGAATAGTGCTTCGACTATATTTGAGACGCGTTGTTTAAGCTCCTTGAGCAAGGTGTTTGGAGACACAGAATTGCTAGATTCGAAGATCAATAGCGGAACAGCTTTGTGGAATGAGGTGTATTCCTTTCAAGTAGCGTACCGCTCTAACAGCTTGCTTCGCTACCTTAATGTTTCTGTCGAATCGGAGCTGGAGCCGTATGTCACAGTTCGGTCTGTAGGTTTATCACCGTCGGATATGCCGACATTTGCACAGTCAGATGATGACTATATAAGAAAAACGCCTGGCATGTACCCGGATATTTTATATCCGCTCGAGGAAGGCGTACATGCGGTACCGGATCAGTGGCGCGCAGTATGGGTGACCGTTGCGCTGCCTGTCAAAGCTCAGGTTAATTGTGGGGAGAAAGCTGCCGCTTATGCTATAAAGCTTGCTTTTGCGGACAACAGCGGCAATCGTTTGGGAGAGGAGCAGTTCACGCTGGAGGTGCTTCCGGCAGAACTGCCTGCTCAGCAATTGCTTCATACAGAATGGTTTCACACCGATTGCATTGCAACGCAGTATGAGGTGGATGTATTCAGCGAGGAGCATTGGGCGCTTATTGAGAAGTATGTAAACAATGCGGCCAGACATGGCGTTAATCTGTTGCTTACACCTTTGTTTACGCCTCCGCTTGATACAGCTGTTGGCAGCGAGCGCCCGACGGTGCAACTGATCGGTGTGGAGCGAACAGGTGAAAACAAATACAGCTTCAGCTTTGACAAGCTGGAGCGCTGGATTGCAATGTGCCAAAGAGCTGGCGTTGAGAATTACGAATTTTCTCATTTGTTTACGCAATGGGGAGCCGCTCACGCTCCTAAAATTGTAGCCGACGTAGATGGTGAAGAGAAGCGGATATTTGGCTGGGAAACCGATGCGGCAGGTGAAGCTTATGTTGCGTTTCTGAATCAGTTTCTACCCGAGCTTGTCGCATTCATTCATAAACATGGCTTGGAGAAGCATGTATTCTTCCATGTATCCGATGAGCCGGCATTGGCGCATCAGGAAAATTATCGCAAAGCAAGTGAAATACTTAAGGCTCATCTCGGCGCCTTTACTTTCCTAGATGCGTTGTCCGATTTTGAATTTTATAAGCAAGGGCTCGTTGATGTGCCGATTCCGTCAAATGACCATATCGAGCCATTCATTGAGCAGCAGGTAGAGCCGCTATGGACTTATTATTGCTGCGGACAATATATTGAAGTGTCTAATCGCTTTTTCAGCATGCCTTCGTATCGCAACCGGGTTATTGGCACACAGCTGTATAAATTTGACGTTAAAGGCTTTTTGCACTGGGGCTTTAATTTCTGGTACAGCCAGTACTCGACGAAGCAGATTGATCCATTCCGAGTGACGGATGCAGACTGCGGTTTCCCTTCCGGGGATGCCTTTGTCGTTTATCCGGGTTCAGACGGTCCGCTTGATTCCTTGCGCTGGGAAGTATTCTACGAAGGGCTGCAGGATATGAGGGCGCTTCAGCTGCTGGAGCAGCTTGCGGGCAGAGAAAAGGCACTCGAGGTATTGGAGCAGGATTTGGCAGAGCCTATTACTTTCAAGCAATATCCTAGAAGTATAGATTGGCTGCTGCAGGCTCGTAACCGCATTAATGCTGCGATTGCGGAAGCTTTAGCTTAAAGCAGAATAGCTTTTCAAGGATTGAAGGCGCTGGGGATTGTTCCGGCGTCTTTCAATCGTTCTTTATGCTTTTTCAAATTTGATACGTTTTTCGAAATTGCGAAGGGCTAACGCCGTAACGCTTTTTAAATACCCGGCTTAAGTAAAAGCCGTTCTGATAACCGCACTGCTGCGCAATATTGTCCAAATTAAGCTCAGAGTTGATCAATAAGCTCTGGGCTTTTTGCATGCGGATCCCTGTCAAATAGATGATAGGGGTTACTCCCATGCTAGCTTGAAAGCGTCGGGAAAATTGCGACTGGCTAAGCGCCGCTTGATCGGCAAGCTCCTGCAGCGATAAAGGCTCAAACGCATGATTTTGCAAATGGCTGGCGGCTTTGCGAACGATAGGATCCTTGGCGGCAACAAGATTTGCAGATTCCTGGTGCTGATGTTCAATGATGTACAAATATAAAATATCCCGTAACAGATGCTGCTTATGAATCCAATGGTGTGGCATGTCTATATCAGAAAATTCGCGGATTAAAGAATAAATAGTAGAGTAGCGGTCAATGCGGTGAAATGAAATCTTCCCGCGCGGAATTGTGGCAAGTAAACGCTGCACCTCCTCGTTCATATCCCCCCAATGAAATTCAATGAACAGGAACGATAACTGTTCTAGCGCGCGCCTCTCTAACGGTACACCAGGCGGACAAAGGATGATATCGCCGAATTTGGCAATGCCAATTTCTTTACCGAGCCTATACTCAAATCTGCCCTCGTCAGCCGCCAGTATAACCCAATTGTCATACGTATCCTCTGATAACATAAAAAAGCGTTTTGTATTCGTTTGATACCATCGGATTAGATGAATGCACATCAGCTGCTCCAACATAGTAGGAAGCTCCCTTCGACACAAAAAAGGATATGTAAATTGATTATAAACTGCATGTTAATCAAGCTGAGTCAATAATATGATTATATCAAGGATGCAGAAAAAATATATATTCTTTTTAAGAAGAGGAGTGCCAACATGAAAATCTCTACCTTTTTAACAGATGCCCAGCTAAAAGATTATAAGGAAAATGGATACCTTGTCCTTCGCAATGTATTTTCACCAGAGGAAGCCGCAGTATGGCAGAAGGAATGTGAAAGACTGCTTACGTTAAACGAATATTTGGATCCGAATAACCTGCGTGTAAATTACCGTAAATTAAATGACTGCAATATTATCGAGAAAATCGACCCTGTTCAGGATATATCGAGTGTTTTCCAAAAACTTGAGAAGGATGAGCGGATACTTACTCCATTGCGTGATATTTATATGGACGAACCGCTGTTGTTCAAAGATAAGCTGATATTTAAGCTGCCTGGCGTGTCCGGTTATACGATGCATCAGGATGCTTCATGGTGGCAGGGCTTTCCGATTGAAGGACTGATCTCGGTTATGGTGGCGATTGACGGGGCTACCGAGGAAAACGGCGGGCTTGAGCTGTTCCCTGGCTATCATGACCGCTTCCGGTCAACAATTGGCGAGCTGCGCAATATGAACGATGAGGAAATTGCAGAGATCGATGCGTCCAAAGGGGAGATTGTGGAAACCCAACCTGGAGATATTATTATATTCCATTCGTTTGCTCCGCATCAAAGCGGACCGAATACAGCGAATACGAGCAGAAGACAGCTATATTTGACCTATTCCCCAGCTAAAAACGGCCAGCTGTATCATGCCCATTATCAGCACTACTGCCGGTATATCAGCCATATGAGAATGCAAAACGATATGCCAGAAATGTACTTTAAATGATAAGGAATAGGAAAAGGGAGCATCTCCGTTAAAGGGGAGGCTTCTTTTTTTTGAAATAGAGGCATCTTAATACCCACAATTAACCAAATCGTACATAAATGTCCCTTAGCTGATGAAAATGGCGAAAAAAAATTAATAACGGACATTTATTAAGGACGCTGTCAGCCACCTATGCTAGACCTAGTGCAGAAGGCTTAAACTTTTTATTGCGGCATAAAGGGTTCAAGCAAATGTTGTCGAATGATGTAATATAATATCCATTAATATGTAAAGCGACAGGAGGAAAATAATGAATAAGTTAGAGGCATTTATACAAGCGGCGCCTTACTTGAAACAGCTTTACAGAGACGAGGAAGTTATGATTGCGGTTTCGGATCTCGAGAAATACATTTACTTTGACGCTGATCCTTCTATGCAAATGACTGAGGCCGGAGCAGCAGTTATCCCCGGTGATGGCATGTACGAAGCGATTCAGGATAACGAGACCAAATATATCGAGGTGCCAAAAGAGGTGCGAGGCACTCCGTTTATAGCGGTAACGATTCCGGTTATTGATAATGAAGGAGCGGTTATAGGAGGATTTGGCGTCGGCAGGTCTACGGCTAAAAAAGAAGCGCTTATAGATGCCGCTACTAATCTGGCAGCATCTTTGGAGCAAATTTCTGTATCAGTTACCGATATTGCAGACAAGGCGCAATCCTTGACAAAAACACAAGAAAACACAGGCGACCTAATGAAGCAAATGAGCGAGCATGCTAAGAAAACGGGAGAGATAAGCCAGCTTATTGTGGAGATTGCAGATCAGACTCACTTGCTTGGACTCAATGCAGCTATAGAAGCAGCTAGAGCGGGCGATCAAGGACGCGGCTTTGGTGTAGTCGCCAATGAAATTCGCAAGCTTGCCCAGCACAGCAGAGATGCTGTGAAAAATATTGAAAGCAGCTTGGAAGCTATCAATCAATCGCTGGCAACAGTAGTTGAACAGGTTACTGAAAGCACGCTCATGATTCAGTCGCAAGCGGCCGCTACGCAAGAGGTAACCGCTAGTGTTGAGGAATTGAACTCAATGTCCCAGTCTCTGGTAGATATGACAAACTAGTTTTCCAGTTGTACATAGAATGGATGCTTTTACTATAAGCGATGCAATATTTATGCACAGGCATGAATGTTGCATCGTT
>NZ_JAZHCT010000064.1:0-14242 GCF_036541265.1 Paenibacillus sp. IITD108
AAACAGAAACACCGAGCAGATTATTCGCTCGGTGTTTCTGTTTGGTACTTTATTAGCCGCGCTCAGCTTTAAATGCTGCCCGCTTCTCGTCCATAACCTCTTGACCGCCAATTTTCATGTAGTCGGCAACCTCTCTGTCATATACACTGTCAAAATCAGCAGGCTTGGCTGTAATAACCTTTACAAAGATTTCATCTTCCTTTTTCTTTAAGGTAGCCGCATACTTAATTTCCGATTCGATCGGCGTTAGTACTCGCGGTTTTACGACGCCGTCCTTGCTGCCTGTCTCTATACTCTCTACTGTAAAATCTCTGTAATTTACATCGGAAGCGTTAGCTGCGATATTCAGCTTTTCATCTGTTGTACTTACATATTTACCGTTCAATATAATACAATAATCAAAATAATTGTACAGCAAATTTTTCGCAGCATCATTGTCCATCGTAACAGGAATTCCGTTATCCATCGTATAGGTTTCGCCTTCCGTGCCATTTTGCAGCACGATAATATTTTCAGGCTTCGCCATCCAATCCAGGAATTTAACAGCTTCCTCAGCACGTTGGCTTGCTTTCGGCACTAAAATATACATGCCTTGAGGCGAATATACCGGCTTTGGCGTTCTGCCCTTGGCGTCGGTGAATGGATCAATAAGCGTAAGCTTTACATTAGGATCATTCTTTTGCAGCTCGGCCAAATAGCCCATATATACCGGCTCGTTCGTATTGGTCGTTCCCGCTCCAATTAATCCGTTCAGTAAATTTTTCTGAAACTGATTCGTATCCTTGTTCATGTGAAGAGGGAAGTCCTTATCCAATATTCCTTCATTGAACAATTTGTTCATAAAACGATAGGCTTCCTTGTTGCCCGGCAGCAGCCACTCTGCGCTTGCGTACAGGTCCTCGTCGGAAATATTATCCCAATCCCAGAAAGAATATTGCAGCGGATGCATATGGAAATAGTCGGTCATGCCGCCATAAGCAAATGCTTTAGGCTTTGCATTTTTGAACGCAACCATCGTTTCGTAAAATTGCTCAGTCGTCGTCGGAACAGGCAGTCCAAGCTCGTCAAGCCAGTCTTGGCGTATAAAGGTGGAGCTTTGCGCGTCTATGACCCGTTTGGCCGGAATAGCATACTGCTTGCCGGCAAAAACGCCGTAGCTCAATACATCCTCACCCAGCACTGCCTTCAGGTTTGAGCCGTATTGGTCCAGAAGCGGTCCAAGCTCGGTTAGTCCGCCGTCCTTTACATATTTTTCAACTGTCGGCGTGTTGTAGGTGAATACGATATCTGGCGCCTGACCGGATGCCATAAGCACATTGAGCTTGTCGATTTCCTCAGAACGGGGAACTGTAACAAATTCAAGCTTTATATTGTTTGGATCGCCGAAGTTTTCCTGCATGTATTTAGTGAAAAAATTATCTGTAATCGGCGGCGCGCCAGCAGGCGTATTATTGCGGTCAAAAAGTTCAATTTTCAGCGTTACAGGGTCCTTCTTTGGCTCTGCGGTGGGATTCGGCTTTTCTGTATTTTGTGATGAATTCCCCGTACTATTAGCCGGCTTTTCTTCCTTTTTACCGCTTCCGCAAGCAGACAGCAAGGATACCAGCATGATGGCAGTGATGACGCTCAGTAACCATCTGGCATTTTGAATTTTCATTGCTTTCAACTCCCTTTCACATTTTTGTATATAGCAGCTTCTTCAATTGCATTTGCAAACCAAGAAGTTTACTATTAGCCCTTTACCGCTCCAATCATCATTCCAGAAATAAAATAGCGCTGCAGCCAAGGATAGACTAAAAGAATGGGCACTGTACCGAACATGATCGATGCCGCCTTCAAGCTTTCCGGTACAGGGGCCGCCACATTCTGTGCCTCCATAATGGACAGGTCAGTCGCTTGACCGCTTATGACCATGGCATAAAGCTTGAGCTGGATCGGATACAGATGCTGACTCGTAATATAAATAAGCGCATCCTGAAAGCCGTTCCAGCGGCCTACTGCGTAGAATAAGCTGAGTGTTGCCAAAGAAGGCAGCGACAGCGGCAAAATAATACTCAACAGCACGCGCAGATGGCTCGCCCCATCCATTTTGGCCGATTCGTCAAGCTCTACCGGAATCGATGAAAAGAACGTTTTTATAATAATGAGATAGAAAGCGCTGATCGCTCCCGGCAGCACCAGCACCCAAATGCTGTCCAACAGCTGCAAATTTTTCATAAGCAAATAATCAGGAATAAGACCGCCGCTAAAAAACATAGTCAAAACAATGAGAAACAAGAAAAAGGTGCGGCCTCTTAAATTTTTTTTAGTCAGAGGATAAGCTGCTGCAATGGTCATAACCATAGCGATTGCAGTAAACAATACAACCAGCACGATTGTAAATAGCAATGAACGGACCATCGTAGAGTGTTGAAATACGGCCTTATAGGCTGCAAAATTGATTTCAATCGGAAACAACGTCACTTTTCCTGCCATAATGGCTCCATTAGAGCTGAAGGAAAGCGCGATAATATGAATCATTGGCAGCAAGCACAGCAAGCCAAGCAGCGAAATAACAAAAATAATAATCCCATCAATCAGTTGAATCGAAGACGATTTCCCCATATTCTCACCCCTAAAAAATTCCGTGATCATTCACCTTGCGTGATACAAAGTCTGCGGTAAGCAGGAATATAAGTCCGACAACAGCCTGGAATAAGCCAATCGCTGTAGCAATCGTATAACGTGCAGATTGAATGCCTACTTTGTACACGTAAGTGCTGATTACTTCAGAAACGTCGGCGACCATCGGGTTGGCCAATGTAAACGGACGATCAAAACCGATAGCAGACATATGGCCCACATTGATAATAAGCAGAATGACGATGGTAGGCTTAATGCCTGGCAGCGTAATATGCCACATTTTTCTGGCGCGCGTCGCTCCATCCACCTCTGCTGCTTCGTACAGCTCTTTGTTTATACCGGTCATTGCAGCCAAATAAAGAATAGTTCCCCAGCCTGCTTCCCTCCAAATACCTGTGCCTAAATAAGTCGTTATCCAGTAAAGGGGCTCCGATAGGAAAGGAATGGATTCCAAGCCTAATGAGTTCAGAAAAACATTGACGCTGCCCGCATTGGTCGCAAACAGCTGCGTTGCCATTCCGCCGATAATGATCCAGGATATAAAATGCGGCAAATACAGTACCGTTTGCGCTGTTCGCTTAAACCATTGAATACGCAGCTCGTTAAGCATTACCGCTAAAAAAATCGGAACCGGAAACCCAATAACGAGATCTAGCACATTCAGCACAAAGGTATTGCGAAGCGCGTTATAGAACGCATCCATTTGAAATATTTCTCGAAAAGCATTCAGACCGATCCAGGAGCTTTCCAGTATGCCCTTGAACATGTTGTAATCCTTGAACGCTATAATGACACCGAGCATAGGAACATATTTGAATAAAATAAAGTAGGCAAGAGGCAATATAAGCAACGCATATAATTGCCAATCACGCCAAATATCCTTCCAAAAATAACGTCGCTGGAGCTCGGGAGGCTTTAGAGCTGGCGGGCGTTCCTTTGTTATCATCTGCATAGGCAACCTCCTATTCATTATTTGTAAGCGCATTCACAATACAACCTTATCATGTGCCCAAGTCCTCTTTATATAATCAATAATCCTGCGTCTGGCAGTCGTTCAAACCTGCATCCCTGCGCTGCTTTTTGCCTTTGCCAGCTGAAAAAAATACATTTTTCCATCAGCCTCAAACCATTTTCAAGATGTAACAATTTTCTATTTTGATGCAAGGATAAACGACTCCGCCGTCTTTCGCTTAAACGAAGGAGGCGCGTTTACCAAAAAAGTGTTCCCGAGCCGCAACCTGCGGCATGAGAACACTCGTCTTTTCCTGATTAAATTATTTGATTTATCTATTTTAACTTCTCGCTGATGGCACAACAGGTTATAATATTAAATATTGTTTACTAAATTAAATTGCCCCTGCTAATCCTATAAGGAGGAACTTATGAATAATACAAAAGTATTTGCAGGCACTTCGAATCAAAAGCTTGCGCAGATGCTCTGCGATAAATTAGAAATTCCTCTTGGCGATGTTGCTATCTCCCGTCAGTCAAGCGGAGAAATTCATGCCTCATACCAGGAATCAATACGCAACGAGCATGTATTTATCGTACAAGCTCTTTCTCATCCTGTTAATGAGCTTCTGGTGGAGCTGCTTATTTTAATAGATGCAGCCAAGCGCGGTTCGGCAAAAACGATTAATCTCGTTATTCCCTACTATGGGTATGCCCGTCAGGAGCGCAAAGCTGCGCCACGCGAGCCTATCTCAGCCAAGCTGGTGGCAGATATTTTAACGACCGCAGGCGCTACGCGTATTATTACAGTTGATCTGCATGCCGATCCGATAGAAGGCTTTTTCAAAATACCCGTCGATCATCTAACGGCGCTAGGCATGATCATTCGCTACCTGAAAGATAAAAAGATCGATAATCCTGTTGTCGTTTCGCCGGATGCCGGACGAGCTACAACTGCAGAAAAGCTGGCCATGCTGCTGGATTGTCCATTTGCTATCATGATTAAAAACCGCCCTGAGCACAACAAAGCAGAAATTACTCATATCATTGGCGAGGTCGCAGGCATGACGCCAATTATTATTGAAGATTTGATTGATACTGGCGGAACTATCGTGAACGTTGTCAATGCTTTGAAGAGCAATGGCGCCAATGATGCTTACGTATGCGCAACCCATGGCGTATTTTCGGACAATGCGATGGATCGATTGAATCATCCCAACATTAAAGAGGTCGTTATTACAGACACAATTGCAATAGGCGAACCGCCTTCAGACAAATTTGTCGAGCTGTCTGCCTCAGGTTTGCTTGCCGAAGCCATTCGGATCATTACAAAAGGCGGATCTATTGATTCCCTTCAACATACACGCGTATAGCTAGGATAAACGGCATCCGCCGTCCTTTGGACAGGCGCATTTGCCATATACTATCTTATATTTCAAAAAAGAAGCAGCTTCACAATGAGAAGCTGCTTCTTTTTTTGTTCTTTGTTATCCACCTTACTCATAAATATAAGTGGAGCCCACTAGATACTCTGAACGATTCGCTTATTTGAACTTGGTATTTAGAATACCAGCTGGGAGTGATGGAATGTCACAAGCAAACATACCCGACATCAATCCGCAAATAGCCATCAAGCGGGATGATGTTATAAATCTGTTTATTGCATCGCTAGCAATGGAAGAGCTAGGACTTAGCCATATTATTAACGCAGAAGCGGAGAAGCTGCAATTTGTGCTGGGCACACTGTATAATGCTTCTTTAAAACCGCCTGCCACATTTAAAGAAGTATTGGAAACAAACGAAAGTGTCCGGCTAATGCTTCGGGAAATCAGCAGAAAAGAACAAGTTTTGAACGACAGGCTCGAATTAATTATAAACGTATCTTCCAATTCCACACCTCCAGACCCACCTAATCCTCCAATTCCTCCTGATCCGCCAGAACCTTCAGAACCTTTCGTCCTTGCTGACGAGCCATCCCAGCTGCCCGAAGAAAAAGCTCCTGCGGATACTCTAAGTGGACATAGCTCTACAATTACAACAGATCCAGCAGATTCCGCAGATATCGACGATATAATAATAAAAGGAGAAATTGATTCCTCGGAAGAAACTGATCACTTATAGGTTCCAATAGCAGCAATAAATATTTTTGCAATGATAACCTTTACACGTATCGGATATGAAGAATAGCGCTGGATTGTTCCTTAATTAGCCCGGGACTGCAGCGCTATTTTGGCTGTTAATTTATTAGGCTAAGCCGCTGCCGCTAACGGGCAGGCGCTCTTCCAGCTTTCTTGTATAGGATAGCCGATCTATGCTTGCTGCCATGCTTCACGATCTGTTAGGATGAAACCAAGGCTAACCGACTTCTGCCGTCTGACGACTCATGAATTGGGGTGTATCCATGCATGATTATAAAGCACTGATCGACAAACAGCGCGCGTACCTGCAAACAGCAGGCAGCCTGACTATTTCCAATCGCAAGCAAGCGCTGAAAAAGCTGGGCGATTGGATTAGAGCTTATGAACCGCGGATTATTCAAGCCTTACAGGCTGATTTGCATAAATCGGAATTTGAAGCCTACTCGTCTGAGGTGGGCATTGTTTTGCATGAAATAAGCTTTGCGCTGCAAAATCTGGAGCGATGGGCTCGCCCCAAAAAAGTGAGGACGCCCGTTACCCATTTGGGTTCAAAAAGCTATATTCATTATGAGCCTTATGGCGTTGTGCTCATTATTGCGCCATGGAATTTTCCTTTCCAGTTAGCGATCAATCCCTTGATTGGAGCGCTTGCTGCCGGCAACAGCGCTATAATTAAGCCATCCGAGCTTACACCGCATACGTCAGCTATTATAGCCGAGCTAATCAGCAAAGCTTTCAATCCCGAATATGTCGCCGTTGTCGAAGGCGGCGCAGATGCAAGCAGTGCGCTGCTTGCCGAAAGAACAGACTATATATTTTATACAGGCGGTGAAGCTGTCGGCAAAATTGTGATGGAAGCGGCAGCCAAGCACCTCACGCCAGTTACATTAGAGCTGGGTGGAAAAAGCCCCTGCATCGTGCATGCGGATGCCAACCTTCCGCTTGCTGCTAAACGAATTGCTTGGGGCAAATTTATGAATGCAGGTCAAACCTGTGTAGCGCCAGATTATTTATATGTACATGAATCCGTGAAAGAGCCGTTTCTTAACCTTTTGCAAGCTGCTATTCGGCAGCTTTACGGTGAGAAGCCGCTGCAAAATCCGGCTTATACGCATATCGTTAACCAAAAACAATATAATCGTCTTGTCAGTTTAATGGATAACGGGACGATTATTTATGGCGGCGAGCATGATCATGCCTCTAGCAGCATTGAGCCTACATTGCTGGCCGATCCAGCACCTGACAGCAGCTTAATGCAGCAAGAAATATTTGGGCCATTGCTGCCGATCATGACATATCAAGATATTAAGTCGATTATGATAGATATTAAACAGCGCGAAAAACCGTTATCGCTTTATTTGTTTTCGCAAAGCAAAAACATACAGCAGCAAATCATTTCACAGCTGCCATTCGGCGGAGGCTGCATCAATGACACCGTGTATCATTTTACGAATCCTCATCTTCCTTTCGGGGGGACCGGCAACAGCGGAATGGGTGCTTACCACGGAAAAAACAGCTTTGAGCTTTTTTCTCATCGTAAAAGCATCCTGAAGCAAACGACCATTTTCGATCTTCCGTTTCGTTATCCTGGCCGTAAAAATGGGCTTGCCTTCATTAAAAGGTTTTTGAAATAACATTACCGCTGGAAGAGGAGTGCTGCCGATGAAAACGTATGGATTGCCTTTAGCTATTTTAGTCATGAGCGTTATTTATATTTTTGCTATCCCGTCCGATCCGGAGTACGTAAAGCTGCTGTTCAAGCTGATCCCGATGTGGCTTATTATCTATTACGCCTATTTGCAGCTGCGCCATATTAGAGGAACGAGACAAACATATCATACACTGCTTATTATAGGCTTGTTTTTCTGTATGCTTGGCGATGGTTTATTACGCTGGTTTATCGTTGGCTTAACCGCTTTTTTAATCGGGCATCTTTTTTATTTGGCCGGCTTTATTCAAAATTGGCAGTATACCAAGGCCCGCTTCTACACTGTAATTCCTCTAGCTGCTTTCGGCATATTTATGGGCTGGAACCTTGTTACGGCACTTTCAGACAAAGGCGATGCTCATCTAATCGCTCCTGTCCTGCTATACATTGTCGTCATCTTGCTGATGACCTGGACAGCAATTATGACCGGCAACAAATGGGCTATTATAGGCAGTATTTTGTTTGCGATTTCAGACAGTATCCTTTCTTGGAATATGTTTATATCTAAGGTAGACATGTCACACTTGCTTATTATGGGCACTTATTATACCGCTCAATTTTGCATGGCGAGCAGCATTCGTACACTCGGTGAGAAGAAAAACAGTTATACACTAAAAAGAGTTAGGTAGTTTTGCACAAAGTCTGGTTTGGGGGGGCGCCGACCCATTCTGTATGAATTTTCATATACAATTTTGTTTCTTGGGACATTTCCGCACATTGTGTATGGAATTTCATATACAATTTTGTTACTTGGGACATTTCTGCACATTGTGTATGAAATTTCATATACATTGAGACGTTTTGAGGGGGCGTCGGCCCATTCTGTATGAATTTTCATATACAATTGTGTTTTTGGGAGCATTCCAGCGTATTGTATATGAAATTTCATATACAATACGCTGTTTCGAGGGGCGCGGACACGCATAGGGTCGTAGAGTTTCGATATAGGAGAAAAGTGACTGTTTTCGTAGGGCAGATGTGAATCTGCTCTTTTTATTGTGTTAAAATAAGCTATAGGCATACAAACAGGCTTAATCAGAGAGGAGCAGCTGCAATGAGTCTTTCACCGCAACACACATCAGTTGGCTTTATCGGTATTGGCGTAATGGGCAGAAGTATGGCGGGGCATCTATTAGACGCAGGCTATGCGCTTCATGTTTATACAAGAACCGCATCCAAGGCAGACGAGCTGGTTAAGAGGGGCGCAACGCTGCACCATTCTCCCAAAGCGCTAGCAACAGCTTGCGATGTCGTCATTACGATGGTCGGCTACCCGCACGATGTAGAGGAGATTTACTTGCAGGCTGACGGATTGCTTGCACATGCGAGGCCGGGAGCTTATTTCATCGATATGACCACGTCCAGCCCGCAGCTGGCCCAGCGCATTCACGAAGCATGCGCCGCAAAAGGCGTGCATGCGCTTGACGCGCCAGTGTCAGGCGGCGATATCGGCGCCAGAGATGCCAAGCTGTCGATTATGGTCGGCGGAGACAAAGATGTATATGACGCAGTACTGCCGATTCTTCAGCTGATGGGCAGCAATATTGTGCGTCAAGGCGCAGCAGGAGCCGGTCAGCATACGAAAATGTGCAATCAAATCGCTATTGCCTCCAATATGATGGGCGTGTGTGAGGCGTTGGCCTATGCGAAAAGCTCCGGTCTTGATCCCGCTACCGTCCTTCAAAGCATAGAAAGCGGAGCTGCAGGCAGCTGGTCGCTCAGCAATCTCGGCAAGCGCATGATTGATGGCAATTTTGAACCTGGCTTTTATATTAAGCATTTCATAAAGGATATGGGCATTGCGCTGCAATCTGCCAAAGAGATGGGCCTCAATACGCCAGGACTCGCTCTGGCTGAATCGATTTACAAACAACTTGCCGAGCTAGGATATGGCGAGAAAGGCACACAGGCACTGTACTTATATTACACAAAACATGCTAACCAACAAGAATAAACGGCTTCGCCGTCCGGTGAAAACTGATACTTTCCTATATTTTAAAAATAAGGCAGATAAGGGATCTATCCCTTACCTGCCTTTTTTGTTCATGCACGAAAATCACTGCTGGCAGCCTGCAGCAATTGCATAAGCTGCCTGGCCGTTTGACGCAAATGCTGGCGCGTCCGCTCAGGCTTCATTGCCTCCTCCAGCGTCATAGGACCGCTAACGATTGGGAAGCTCGCTGTTATGCCATTGCTGAACAGCTCACTGCCCGTATTCTGCACGCTGCCGGCCAGCGCAATAACGGGAATGCCTTGCTGCGCTGCAAGCTTGGCGACTCCGAGCGGCGCCTTGCCGCGCGCTGTCTGTCCATCCAGCCTGCCCTCGCCAGTAATGACTAGTGAAGCTCCTGTCATATGCTGCGCTAGGTTCAGGCGGTCAAGCACCAGCTCGATGCCGGATTGCAGCTCGCCGCCAATAAAACCGACAAAAGCTGCGCCTAATCCCCCGGCAGCCCCCGCTCCTGGCATGAGGGCGATATCACGTCCGAGAAATCTATTAGCTGCCTCGGCGAACTGGCGCAAGCCTTGATCAAGCTGCTCAACCGTCGCCTGATCTGCGCCCTTCTGCGGCGCAAATATATATGCAGCGCCGTCATGGCCATACAGCGGATTATCCACATCACAGGCAATGCGGAAGTGACAGTCCTTGAGCTGCTCCATAACGCCGCTGGCATCAATGCTTGCAATATTCGCTAATGCGGCACCGTTATTCGCAATGGGCCGGCCTTCTTGATCCAGAAAACGCCAGCCGAGGGCAGACAGCATACCGATACCGCAATCATTAGTGGCACTGCCTCCAAGCCCAATAATAAACTGGCGGCAGCCTTGCAGGACTGCATGGCGGATCATCTCGCCAACCCCATAGGTCGTCGTGTGCAGCGGATTGCGCTTCGGCATGGGAACAAGCGGCAAGCCGCAGGCGGCAGCGACCTCGATCACGGCCGTATGATCACTCAGCACACCGTAGGAAGCCTGAACAATTTCGTCTAGCGGGCCAGTCACATCAGCTGTCTGCAATACGCCATTCGCAGCGGCAATCATCGCTTCGACCGTACCTTCGCCGCCATCTGCCAGCGGAAGCGAGCATACCTCTGCTTGAGGCGCAGCATCATAAATACCGGCTGCAATCGCCTCTGCCGCTTCTATTGAGGACAAGCAATCTTTAAAGGAATCTATTGCAATTATAATTTTCAATCTAGTATCGCCCCCGACAATAATTCCACTTATACAAAAGCTAACAAGCTAGACTTGCTCATTCACAAGCTGCGCTGCTTGCTCAAGCGCTGCAATGACTTTGTCGCACCACTCATCAAATTCAGGATCCTCCGTCTGAAGCTCCGGATGCGCCAAAATATGATTAATCGTCTGCTTCATCCCTTGATCAAGCCGAGTTGTCGCCACAAATCCGGGCACAAGCCGCTTTAGCTTGCTATTGTCAAAAACGACGGAGTGCGCTTTATCTCCAAGCAAGCCTCCTTCATAGTAGCCATTGCTGCATGCGGACAAGAACGAGGAAGACACATGCACGGCCTTCAGCTCGACGCCAAGCGCATCTGCAATAATTTGATAGATTTGATTCCACGTAACGGTCTCATCCGAAGTAATTTGAACCGCCTCGCCTATAGCATGCATATTGCCCATAAGGCCAATAAAACCTTTGGCAAAGTCGCTGTTATGCGTCATCGTCCATAATGACGTACCGTCGCCATGTATAATAACAGGCTTGCCGGCCAGCATTCTGCGGGCTACCTGCCATGAGCCTTTTGCTCCGTGCACACCGAGAGGTATCGATTTGTTGCTGTAAGTATGGCTCGGCCTGACAATCGTGATGGGAAAACCTTGCTCGCGATATTGTTTAATCAAATAATCCTCACAGGCAATTTTATCACGGGAATATTGCCAATATGGATTAGCAAGCGGCGTCCCTTCATTTACCCGGTAATCCGATAACGGCTTCTGATAGGCAGAAGCCGAGCTTATAAAAATGAACTGCTTCGTTTTGTTATGAAAGAGTCGATAATCACGTTCCAAATGTTCGGGCTTAAAGGCAATAAAATCAGCTACGACATCAAAGGACATATCGGCAATAAGCGATGCTACCTTCTGTTCATCGTTAATATCCGCTTCAATGCTTTTTACACCCGCAGGCAGCGCGTTATTTTTTGAACCACGATTCAATACATACAGCTCGCAGCCTTGTTGCGCCAGCTGCTCCGTTATAGCTAAACTAATCGTTCCTGTTCCACCAATAAATAATGCTTTCATAAGCCACCTCCTATTTTAACTATTCGACACTTGCCTAATGAAACCTGCCCTTTGCTGCTATCCCTATTTCACTAATTATGTTAAATTCACTATGTACATAAACATAAGGATAAACGGATTCCGTCGTCCTTTGGCCATGCGCGATTACCCGGTCATGCGCAGCCTTATCTCTATCATACAGGAGGGTCTTAGATGAAGAAGCTTATAAAATGGTTAGCAGCCCTTTTGCTGATACCAGTTGCTATTATTGTTGTATTTCTTGGCTATGTCACAATTACGGATTATAAGCCGCCTGCACAGATAGCGCTGTCCTTGAATGAACCCATGCTACCTGCCAAAACAGTCATTACGCAAGGTGACACGCTTACAGCTACTACGTTTAATATCGGCTACGCCGGTCTTGACGAAGGGCAGGATTTCTTTATGGATGGCGGAACCCGCTCGCGCTCAAGCAGTAAGTCCAAAACCGACGAAAACATTCTCTCAATGGGTGGATATTTGCAGGACAAACAATCGGACTTTTATTTGCTTCAAGAGGTGGATATCAAATCCTCACGCAGCTATAAAGTAAACGAGGTTACTATTCTGCGAGATTTATTGCCGCAATACGGCTACGTCTTTGCACTCAATTATAAGGTGCCTTGGGTGCCTGTTCCTGTATTTAAGCCAATGGGCAGTGTGCAAAGCGGGCTGCTCACGATGTCGCAATATGCAAGCAGCGCGCATACAAGATACGATTTGCCGGGCAAAGAAAGCTGGCCTGTTCAGCAGATGGAGCTTGACCGCGCCTTTATCGAAAGCCGCTATCCTGTAGACAACGGCAAGGAATTCGTGCTGGTCAACCTGCATCTGTCCGCCTTTGACGAAGGCGGCGTAATTCGCAAGCAGCAGCTTGAATTTCTCGAAGCTTACATTGAGCAAGAAGTAAAGCAAGGCAATTACTTGCTGCTTGGCGGCGATTGGAACCATTCCCTGCCAGGCACTGATCCGCAAGTATTTCCCGCAGAGCAAGCATGGCCGGAATGGCTGCAGCCTTTCCCTGTAAGCTTTGGCGCGAAAAATTTTAACTGGGGAGTAGACCCTAATACGCCGACTGTTCGCACGCTAGACATTGCTTATGAGGATGGGGTAAACTTTCTCGCTGTTATAGATGGTTTTCTTGCCTCTTCAAACATTGAAATTATAGAAACTAGAGGCGAGCAGCTGCATTTCAAAAATAGCGATCATAACCCTGTAACGATTTCATTTCGTTTGCTTTAGTTTAATTTTTAATGCCGTAGGGCTATATGAGTAAGGAGTTGTAAGCAATGTGGAGTTTAAAGTTAGAACCTATAAGTCGTGCAAATATCATTAATCTGCTTAACCTGCCTGAGTCTGAGGAAGAATGGTCACGTTTGCTGATGGAGGAAGCCGAGCAAGGCATTGACGGCACTGCTATGCGGGAGCAGCGGCTTGCGGCTATGTCTGAGCAGCTCCTGCAAGTATTACCAGACCGCTTTCATCCGTACGTTCATGACGGTACTATTAACCAGCCTAATCTGGAAGCTGCTGTTCGTGAGGATCTGTTGCAATGGTATCAGGAACAACGACAGCAGATTACTGCCTCTATAGAAGGCGCATGGCAAGCTGCTGAGTCGCTTGAAGAGCTTGTAGATGAGCAAACCTGCAAGCTGCTGCAAGAAGGCTTCCATGACGGCCAGCTTTTACATCAGCTAAACCAGGCGGATAAGCTGACTTTGCGTTTAACTGCAGGAGGCTTTAATCGAGAACGGTATGTAACGATTCATTTTGAAAATCCGCAAATCGAATATAAAGGAACTGAGCTGCGGATAGGATGCTGGTGGATTTATAGCGAAGTACGTAATATTGAAGGGAAAATCGGTCTTAGAGTCATATGGGATATGCCGGAGCTGGAATGGACAATTATTGCATCTTCAGTAAGTATAGAGTGCTATTATAAACCGAAGGCGTTTGCCGATTTGAATGGTTACGATGTGCAGTCTATGGATGCCTTATTGGCTGTCTTTGCAAAATTGGAGCCTACGTTTAACTATTACCTTTATACGGACACAGAAACAATCGAGCTGCTGCCTACTGCCAAGTGGCAAGAAGGGCTGCCCATAACCGCAAGCGGAGAAAGCTGCTATATGATCGGAGAAGCGGTGTACTGCAAGCATAATAATAAGGAGTTACACATTGCCGATAATAGCTGGGAGCTAATAAAAAAGCTCGTAACAGACATTTACGAGGATCCGTATGAGATTTTTTCTATCCCGCTTCCTGATGAAGAGCTGGAGGGTGCACTATTTGGCGACGATCTTGTGCTTAGAACTAGAGCATGGAATACGCTTTACAATGATCCGCAGCGTCATCCTGACTTGATCAATCGCGGCTTGCTGCATTTAAAGGCGGTCACACCTGATAATGGAGAGCTGATTCTATATGTTTACACCGGACATTTCTCCAGAGCTGGCGTGCTGACGGATTCTACTTTGGCGGAAATGAAGGAATTTTCATAGTACGAAACGGTATGGAAATGTAATGAATGTCAGAAGCA
>NZ_JAZHCT010000065.1:0-11834 GCF_036541265.1 Paenibacillus sp. IITD108
TTTTCATCGGTACACGCGCCTCCTTCGTAAAAGCAAAGGATAACGGAGCCGTTCATCCAGATAGAAATCCCCCATAATTTGTGAATTATGCCAAACTAAATACAGTTTTTCAGGCCGTTGAAAAATGCTAACGGAACTGAGACACGCTATTGTACGGAAATCAGCTTATTCTAAAATCTAACGGAACTGAGAAACCTTATTTACTCAAAATCACCACCTAAACGGGGAAAAGATCACCTATAGCGCTCCACAGTTCCGTTACAGTATTAAACACCTTTTTATTACTAAATAGAGCCTCTCAGTTCCGTTACAATTCTAAACAGATGGCATTAAGACGTTTTGTTCGGTTATTAAACTACTACAACGAATCGACGGCTTCCCGCTTACCTCTTAAGGTCAGGATTGAATATGAAATTTCATACAGAACCAGTAGGCGCCACCTTAAAACGTCTCAAACCGGTCGCGACCACCTCAAAACTACTTTTAGTTAGCATACTTCGCGATATAAAGGGTTTGTCAACTTTCTGATGAATGTCATAGATTCATATTTGCAGGCATTCTCATGTAAGAAAAGATGACATAGCTTTGCGGCCAGAGGTGCTCAAGGTGCGTCAAATGGACTATTTTTCCACGAAATTTGCCAGCCGGAGCTGGGAGTTAGGTAAATTGTACTAGCAAAATAAAATGGAGATTATTAACTTGATGATATAGAATAGATAGGTAGAGAAAGAGTTAAATAGAGAGAGAATAGACGGATACCAATAAAGGATAATCATGGACGTAGAGAGAGAAACAATATTGGGGTTGGAGGATGAATAAAGTGCATTGTCTTCATTGCAACAGAAGCTATGCTGAAGATGCTAACTATTGCAGCCATTGCGGTGCCAAGCTTGATACTCAGCAGCTTGGTGATTATATAGAGGGCAATCCGTTGTCAGCAGCTGAATTAAATCCATCCTTACGAGAGCAGGCAGCTGCGATAGAAGTAGTGGATAGTAAACCCGAATCGAGCAGGGGCAGAGTAAAAAGCAAGGTAGGAATATGGATTATAATTTCTGCATTGCTGGCTTTTGCATTAACAGCATCAGGCGCGGTTTTCTTATATTATCAATATGAACTGAACATAAATAACGAAGTGTTGAAATTGCAGCAGGATGCCAGAACAGCTGCGCTTGCCGGAAATTACGACGATGCGCTCGCCAAGCTGCATGTCGCTTCTGCCAAGCGTCCCCAGTTCAATGCTTTGCAGTCCGATGAGGATATCGTGCTTCATGCGATAGAGCTTGAAGGATTACTGAATAAAGCGGAGGAGCAAATTCAAGCCGGCGCGGCGCTCGAAGCGGAAAAACAGCTGGATCAGGCGCGCTCCAAGCTTACAGGGAGGAAGGAGCCTGTTTACTCTAAGCTGCGGGGCAAGCTGGATGAGCTGTCGGTAGGACTTAAAGTACATAAGCTTTCAAAAGAAATGTACTATGCCACGACGATTAAGCAAATAACGGAGCATTTGCATGCGGTCAACGGGCTTGCAGGCGGTGAAGCGGATGCTCTGAAGGATGAGCTGCAATCGAAGCTTATTGATCTAAGCACTAAAGAAGCTAATGATTTTTTGAAAAAGAAAAACTATACAAAAGCATCTGCTATCGTGGAACAAGCGCTGGCCTTAGTAATTGGCAGTCCGGAGCTGCTGTCGCTGCAGGATAAAATCAGGCAGGAGCAAGCCAAATATGAACGTGAGGAGCAGCAAAGGATTGAGCAGGCTATGCAAAAAGCTGCGGAGGAAGATTTAATTAATCAAACAGCTGCTGTTGAGGTTGTGAAAATTGACCGCATGCTAGATGAGGAAGGCAATCTTGTTATTGAAGGCTTTTTGCGCAATGCTGCTACAAAACCGATTCATTCGGTTGAAGTAGAATATTCGATTTATGATGCTTCTGGTAAAAAAGTTAGCAGCGGTACGGCATCGGCGTCTCCGGATTATATTGAAGCAGGCGAATCGATGAAATTTTATACGACGGTATACGGCGTGTTTGTAGACGATTGTACCGTAGTCATCGACCATGCTACTTGGTATTTGGACTAGGAGGCGGCAGTACATGAAAAATTATTTATGGTTTACAGTAATGGGGCTTCTGATTATTATTTGTGCGGGCAGTGTAGCTGCCTTCTACGTTCGGGCTGAGGTGCCTGCGCAGCTGGCTGGCAAGCCGCTGCTTGCACTAACCGATTATTCGAGATCGCTAAAGGATATAATATTTGAAACCCAGAAGCTGGTTGTCATGATTGAAACAGAAGGCGGCAATCAAGGCTCAGGTTTTTTATATAATACGAAGGGCGACCTGATTACGAATGCTCACGTTGTGGCTGGCGCGAGACATGTTCGAGTGAAAACCTCTGATGCCAGAGAGCTTGTAGGCGAGGTGATCGGTATAAGCACGACGACGGATATAGCTGTGGTGCGAGTAGCTGAGCTAGTTGGAACCGAGCCGCTGGTGCTCGTGCGGCATGTAAAGGCGGAGGTAGGCGATGATGTGCTGGCTGTCGGCAGTCCGCTCGGGTTTCAAAACACAGTAACAACCGGTATGATAAGCGGCGTGGGCAGAAGCTTTAAAATAGATAATTACGACTACACTGATCTTTATCAAATATCAGCTCCGATCGCCAAAGGCAACAGCGGCGGACCGCTTGTCGACCAAAAAACAGGCGAGGTTCTCGGCATCAATTCAGCAGGTGTTGAGGAAGGAACGATCGGATTTAGCATTCCTATTTCCAATGTCATTGGTATGGCTGAGGAATGGTCAGAGCATCCAATGGAAATGCTCCCTAACTTAAGTCTTTCGTCAGAGAATGAAAACAGTCTGGAAGAAACTTCTTTGGAGCAAATGGCAGGATATTTAGTTACGCATTTTTACGACAGCTTAAATAATAATGACTATGTATATGCCTACTCTTTGTTGGGCGGCACATGGCGCGACGGCACAAGCTATGACAAGTTCCGTTCCGGGTATTTGAATACTCGCAACGTCGTCATTGACGATATGCATGTATCGATCAATACAGCGGAGGAAGCGATCGTAACAGCTGTATTATCCGTTGACGAGCGTAAAAACGGGGAGTATGTGTTAAGTAAATACCAGGTAACGTATACGGTTGCCTATGAGAACGATCAATTGAAGCTGCTGATTGGAAAAGGCAAAGCGATAAATAACACCTAAAGCAAACGAGCTGGCTGGCGCTCAGGAAGAACGCTAACCAGCTCGTTTTTCCAAATGATAAGAGTATATAAGTTTTGAAAGCTTATACACGCTTATTTTACACCGTTAAATGCGCCTGTCTAAAAGTGAAGCCGCTTATCCTTATGCCAGCTCATTTGTTATGGCAGGGTAAGTGACCGGGGCGCCGGTGCCATCTACAGAAATGTATAATGGCGGATATGGAGCATACGGCTGATATTGAGGATATTGCGGATAAGGAATTGGCAGCGGGATAGGGAGCGGGAAGCCCCAAGGTCCAAAAATTCCGCCGCCATGTGGAAATCCGCCATGTGGAAATCCGCCATGCGGGAAGCCGCTGTGTCCACCATGCCCGCCGTGTCCTCCTCCGTGTCCACCATGCCCGCCGTGACCTCCACCGTGCCCGCCATGCCCTCCTGGGCCTGGGCGATCAAAGAAGTATTGGGCGCGAAGCGCCTGCTCGGCATTGAAGCGGCAGAAGCAGCAATTGCAGAAGGAGCCAGTCTCTTCTTGGAAATTTTCGCCTTCAAAATGTTCGTTGCCAATCGTAGAATCGAAAGATGTCATGCCTAACCTTCTCCTTTATATAACAAGTGCCTAGCTAATTTGCTCTCATCATATGCGGCAAACGTCTAGATGGTGTTATTCTTTTGTTAATTGCCTTGCGCATAAAAAAGCGCCTTCCCTATGCTCAGGCACAGGAGGAGGCGCTTTCTATTTAGGGTGCAACGAAAAACGGTCCGCCCTTACAAAGGACGAACCGTTACTTCATTATTATTTTACTGCTGCTTCGTAACGTTTGCCAACTTCATCCCAATTGACAACATTCCAGAATGCTGCGATATAATCAGGGCGTTTGTTTTGGTAGTTCAAGTAGTAAGCATGCTCCCAAACGTCAAGGCCAAGGATAGGTGTTTCACCTTCCATAATTGGGCTGTCTTGGTTTGGCAAGCTGTATACTTTAAGCTTTCCGTCAGCTACAGCAAGGAATGCCCAGCCGCTGCCGAAGCGAGTCGTTGCAGCTTTTGCAAATTCGGCCTTGAAAGCATCGAAGCCGCCAAGCTCGCTGTCGATTGCAGCCGCTAGTGCGCCAGTTGGAGCGCCGCCAGCGTTTGGTCCGATTGTTTCCCAGAACAAGCTGTGGTTAGCGTGTCCGCCGCCGTTATTGCGCACTGCAGTGCGAATTGCTTCAGGAACGCTGGCAAGATCGCCGATAAGCTCTTCTACCGATTTGTTTTGCAGTTCTGGAGCAGACTCAAGTGCTGCGTTCAAATTTGTAACGTAAGTATTATGGTGACGGCCATGATGAATTTCCATCGTTAGTGCGTCGATATGCGGCTCAAGCGCATTGTGTGCATAAGGCAAAGCTGGAAGTTGATGTGCCATTGTAAATTACCTCCTAAGTAATATGTGTAGTTTGATCATTTCTATTATCTCCTATACAAATGAATAAATCAACATTTGTGTTTAAAAAGTATTTGAAGCAAAACGGTGATCATTTGTATGCAGGACATATTAAGTTTTGATGAAGTTTTGCGTTTCTGTCATTTTTCTTCTCTTTACAAGCTATGCTTATTATACAGGCAGACGCGGAAGGAGGAGATCAGGCTGTACATATTGATTGCAAACCAGGACAACGCAACCAGAGAAGCAATTCGAAAAACAGCTGAAGAAAACGGTCATACCATAATTGGCGAGGCGTCATCTGCAGGGGAAGCCAGGGAGATGATATTAAGAAACGGCTGGCCCAATGTCCTCGTCATTGATATTATGCTGCCTGATTTGAGCGGTTTGGCGCTGGTAGAGGCGATTGATAAGCGCAAGCTGCCGATTGCTGTTATCGTGACCGGAAAAAGCAGCTGGCATCGCCATATCAGGCAAGCTATGCGCTGCGGAGCCATTGATTATTTAGTAGAACCGTTTGAAGACGCAGAACTCATTGATGCGTTAAAGCAAGCGATGAAACAAACGGAGTCGCATTATTTGCTGTATCGGCACATTCATCTCATTAAATCATTTTTTGAACAACTCCCGGAACGGGAGCCGGATGTGATTATGAAAGAGCAGTCAGACTTATTAAGCTATATTTTTAATATGCAGGAGAAGCTGCAAGGAGAAAGACAAGGGCTGCTGTATATGCTTTCAGCCAAGTGGCAGCAGGTGCTTACCGGGCATAAGATCAGCTTAAAAGCTGCGGAAGCCTTTGAAAGCAAGCTTGAAGCAGCCATATATTTTCGAAGGGCCGCTGAGCTATGGGTAGCGCGGGTCAAGCCGCAGCGGGGGCATGAAATGCCGCTGCTTATTAAACGAGCATGCAGATATGTGCATGACAATTACTTCTCCGTGCTGACGCTGGAGGGAATATGCCGCTCATTTGATGTCAGCATGTCTTATTTCAGCAAGCAGTTCAAAGAACATACCGGAATGACCTTTATTCAGTACGTGAATCATGTCCGAATTGAACAGGCCAAGGAACTATTGCTAAATTCTAGGCTGATCATTTCTGAAGCTGCGGCTGGCTGCGGCTTTGCTACGATGCAGCATTTTAACAGAGCGTTCAAGAAGGAAACAGGAATGACGCCTAATGAGTATCGGCGACGTCTCGGCGCTGCGTGCCTGGAAGGGATGAAGGCTTAAGGAGGCATTTCTGCTGATTTTTAAAGATAAAGTAAAAAAGAAAAACGGTTCAAAAAAAGCAAATCCGGTTCAACAATCCGACTTTTATGTCCAGTAGACTGTTTACTGAAGGCAATATGCGAATAACAGGAGGACAAGAAAAAAGATGAAATATGACAGTATTAAAAGAAAATCAATTATGTATCTGCTTACGTTGCTGATGATTGCTACTGCTGTAGTTCCTGGTTCGGGCAAGGCATATGCAGAGGAGCTGCCACAGCCGAGCTTCGGGCGTCTGCTAGATGAGCGGATAATGGAGCTTAGTCCGGGAGTTACCTACACTTGGAAAGATGTAGAGATCGAACGGGGATACCAGAAAATTCATACTGTTGCGTTCAACTTGAATGATAATCCTCATTTAGAACTGCAAGCGGCAAAAACATACGGAAAAGTGTATGGCATGCAGACGTTGTCCGGCATGGCCGGAGTGGCTGACAAGCCCGGCAACCGGGTAATAGCAGGCATCAACGGCGATTACTATGATATGTCAAACGGTGTTCCGCTTGGCTTTTTCATGGAAGGCGGAAAGCTGCTGAACAATCCCGATTCTAACTTTGCTTTTGGTTTAAAAAGTGACGGTACAACGATTTACAGTGTGCCTCCTCAATTGACACAAACGCTGACTGTTGACGGAAATACATTCCCGATTACGAGAATCAATCGTTTGCGAGATAAAGAAGACATGCTTGTATTATATACAGAGGATTATCACACCTCTACAATGACCAATGATGGAGGCAATGAAATTGTTGCTGAAATTACTTCAGGCGAAATAAAATCAGGCCAAACGGTATCGCTCCGTGTTACTGCGATTCACAAGGAGCAGGGAAATACTCCTCTAGAGCCGGGGCATGTTGTATTATCTGTCTCGGGAAAATATAGGGATCAGCTGGCAGCACTGCAGGTGGGCAGCGAGCTTACAGCTAGCTTCGAGCTTGAAGATGCCTGGAAGGATGTCACGCTTGCGATCGGCGGCTATCATATGCTGCTGGTTGACGGACAGCCTATAGACTACTCCGGTGACCAGGCTGTTTACCCTCGAACTGCCATAGGCACTAAGGCTGACGGAACAATCGTTATGCTTGAGCTTGATGGTCGCCAGCCAGGCTTTAGCGAAGGCGTAACATTGGATGAGCTTATTAAAATTTTTCAAGATATGGGTGTTGTTAATGCCGTTAATTTAGACGGCGGCGGTTCTGCTACGCTTATCGCAAAGCTGCCAGGTGAAAATAGCGTGAAAGTAATGAACTCTCCTTCTGACGGCAATGAACGCAAAACGTCGAACGGATTGCTTCTAGTAAATAAGGCGTCTGAAAGCGAACCAGCTTCTAAATTAGCTATCGCGCCTGTCAAAGAGCGCGTGCTTGCTGGGCAATCTGTCACTTTCAAAGCGGCAGGTGTTAACGTGAACGGCCATCCGGCTGCTATTTCAGGCCATCCGAAATGGAGTACGGACGAGGAATATGGAACGATTGATGACAACGGGACATTTACAGCAGGCAATAAAGCAGGCATGACTACCGTTCAGGCATCGCTTGATCAGATACAAGGAAGCTCGTCAGTTGAAGTTGTTGATCACCTTACTGAGCTTGTTTTGCCGGACAAAATTAAAACTTACTCTGCCGGCCAGCAGGCTGTTCTTAGTGTAACTGCAAAAAATAACGGACAAGTGATTCAGGCAGGTAATGACAGCTTCGAATGGATCGTGGAAGGCGATATCGGCACTATTGATAAGAACGGTGTGTTCACAGCTGCAAACGGCTCAGGGCTGCGCGGTACAATTATTGTGAAGCATGGCGATACGCAAACATCTATGGAAGTAAATGTAGGCAAGCTGCCAGTTATACTTGAGGATTTCGAAAACGGCTTTGAACGTTATAAAACAGAGTCCGGCGCACGTTATGTGAAAAGTATCGCCAGCTTGGAAACAGATGAGGAATATGTGCGTTCAGGAAATGCGGCATTGAAGCTGGAATATGATTTTACAGGCTGGCCAAGTACTTCAGGCACGTATTTGGAAGTAGATGATAAAAATAATAGAATTGTCATTCCTGATTACCCCGAAAAAATCGGGATGTGGGTATACGGCGACGGTCAGAAGCACTGGCTGCGAGGCAAGCTCGTTGATGCCAACAACGGTGCTGTAGATATTAACTTTACGGAAGAAACAGCGGGTCTGGATTTCGTTGGGTGGCGTTATCTCGAAGCAGATGTGCCGCCAGGACGTCCTGCGCCTTTATCATTAGATATGCCGGTTCGTTATATGGAAACAAAAGCAACGAATAAAAATGCAGGCGTGCTGTATGTAGACGATATTCGCGCTGTATATGGTCCAACAGATGAGGATTTTACACCCCCTGTCATTAAAAATATTTCCCCGGCAGATTCGGCGGTCGTAAACGATAATAAAGTGAGAATCAGCGCAATTGGCGAGGCCGCTAATTACGATAAGGAAACTCATCCAGGAACTACGCTGATTGATCCGGATAAAATCAGATTGTATGTGGATGACATGCTTGTTGAGGAAACCTTGTACCCGCCGGAGGGGCTGATTCACTACACACCGCAAGTTCCGCTTGCAGACGGCACTCATAAAGTGAAACTTAAAATTAGAGATTTGAACGGCAACCGTGCAGAACAGGAATGGTTCTTTACAGTTGAAACAGGCTCTTCGCAAATCAACTATGATCATCCTTCTGAAGTATATGCCGGCAATAGCTTTGAGCTGAATATTAATGCGGTCAAATCTTCCAAAATAACAAACGGGCATATTGAATTGCAATTAGATGCAGCAAAAGCTGAAGATATCGAAGTTGTACCTAATAGCAACCTTACAGCTGAGCAATTAAATTGGACTTATGATGAAAAAACGGGAATTGTCCGCATTGAATACAGCAATCTGGCAGGCGCGGCTCTTCCTGACGAGGCTGTATTAGCTCAGCTTCGCTACAAAGTAAAACAAGCAGTCGAAGGAGATATGAAGATCGAATTTCGTTCAGGCGCATTCCAGCTTGCTGGACACGGCTCGTCGATGTTCAGCTTTTATGGAATTCCTGTAACAGCTCCAATTAAGCATCATCTGATATTGACTTGGGATGAATTCGGTACGATGCATGGCAGCACAACTATCTTTATGGTGAAGGATGAGCAAGGAAATCCAGTTGAAGGTGCCGAGATACGTGATCTTGCAGGAGTATTGGCTGGTATAACGGATAATACGGGTACGGTCGCAACTGATAAGCTGACATCAACTATAGAAACATACAAGCTGCAGGCTATGAAGGAACAGAAATTTAGCCCGCTTGTAACCTTCAAGGTTTCTGAGCAAGCGGGAACGCCTATCCCGCAGAACGTCAGCGTTACGATGTGGGAAGACACCCGTACGACTAAAGCGTTCAACTGGCATACGAATCCTGCAACGGAAGGTACAGTTGTCGAGCTTGTGAAGCAGACTGATTTTACAGGCTTCGACGCTAATAATATTATTCGAGTACAAGGAAGAAGCAACTTGTTCAATACGTATGATACGGGTACGATTCGCGTTCATAAAGCAGAGGCGACAGGACTTGAGCCTGGAACGGTGTATGTTTACCGTGTCGGAGATGGGGATGGAAATTACAGCGATCAAGGAACATTCCGTACCGCTGCAGGAACTAGCAAAGGAACGAAGTTTTTGTTTATGGGCGATTCGCAAGCAACAAATCAGGCAGACTTTGATCTATGGGGAAGCATTTTCAAAAAGGCTCTCAGTGATCATCCTGATACTGAATTCGTCATTCATGGCGGAGATTTGGTAGAAGACGGATATAAGGAAAACGAATGGAATATGTGGTTTAATGCTGCCAAGGATGAATTGGCGCAAACGACCATCGTTCCTGTTGTCGGCAACCACGAGGTTACGGGTGGAAGACAAAGCGAGGATTATTTGGCCCATTTCAATCATCCGCAGAACGGTATTGAAAGTCTAAAGGGCAGCAACTTCTCCTTCGATTACAATAATGCCCACTTTGTTGTGCTTAACAGCGAGTATGATTTGGAGCAGCAAAAGGAATGGCTGCGCAATGATCTGAAGAATACCGATAAAATGTGGAAGTTTGTCGCTTTTCACCGCGGACCGTACGGCAGTATGTATGACTCCGAGCATATTCGCAAAGTGTGGACACCTGTATTTGATGAATTCGAGGTTGATGTTGTCATGAACGGACATGATCACGTTTATGTGCGCAGCTGGCCTATGAAGGACATGGAGAAGGCAGAGGACGGAAAAGGAACGGTTTACATTGTCGGCGGCTCTACCGGACGGAAATATTATCAGGTCGTCGAACGCGATTGGATCTATAAAGCTGACGGCGAAAAGGTGCAGATGTATGTAGCTGCAAATATTGTTGATAATGAAGTTAAATTTGAAGTCAGAACGATAGATGACCGTCTTGTTGATGAATTCACGCTTATTAAAACAAAAGATGATGGCAGCGAAAATCCGAACCCATATCCAGGTCCTGGGGAAGGAAATGGAGGAACACCGCAGCCGAAGGACGGCCGAATTACACTAACGCCAGTGCTTAAGCCGGGTGCAGCAGAGGCAACAGCTTCACTTACTGCCGAGCAGTGGGCGGAATTGCAGAAGCAGGCAAAGCCTGATGGCAACGGTGTTAAGCAGATACAAGTGCAATTGGATAAAGTATCCGGAGCAAACGGTTATACGCTAGAATTACCCGGCAGTGTATGGGCAGAGAATGAAAATCCGGCGCAATTGCAAGTAGCTGCTCCTGATGCAACGGTTGTATTGCCGGCAGGTTACATTCCCGCTGGTATGATAACAGGCAAGGATACAGTAGCACTGACTTTGAAAGAAGCAGATAAGAGCAAACTGCCTGAAGGAATGCAAAAGCTGGCTGACAATCGTCCTGTTATTGACTTTACGGTAAGCGTCAATGGAAAGCGGTTTGAGCAAACGAGAAATGAGAAGCTTGTTCGCATCTCACTGCCGTACAAACCGTCAGCTCAGGAAATGCAGCATCCGCATCAAATAGCCGTAAGGTTTATTGGCGAGGATGGATCAGTAGCCAGCATTCCAAATGGGCAATATGATCCGGCAACAAAGACAGTTGTGTTCGAAACAACGCGTTCCGGCCAGTTTGCTGTCGTATATACGAGCAAATCCTTTGGTGATATGAACGGCTACGGCTGGGCGAGCACTGCTGTTGAAGCATTGGCTGTACGTGATGTAGTAAAAGGTGTGAAGGAAAATGTATTCAATCCGTCCCGTGATGTGACCAGAGCAGAGTTTATTACAATGCTTGTACGCGCACTAGACTTACGGGCAGAGCAAGGCGCTTCGTTCGGTGATGTTCATAAGGGAGACTTCTATTATGAAGCTGCACAAATCGCCAAAGCACTGGGCATTGTTCAAGGCAAGGGCAATAATACATTCGATCCTTCAGCCAGCATTACCCGTCTAGATATGTTTACGATGACAGCTCGCGCTTTGACTGCACTTAGCAAGCTAAAGGCAGATGGCGATAAAGACGAACTGACAGAGTTTACGGATCATGGGCAAGTAGCTGAATATGCTGAAGCAAGCATCAATGCGCTTGTGAAAGCAGGACTTGTGCAAGGAAATGGTGCGAGGCTGAACCCGCTTAAGCAAGCTACAAGAGCGGAAACAGCCGTTACAATGTTCCGATTGCTGCAGCATTTTGTAAAATAAATGCAAGAAGAAACGCTCCGCGTCTTTGGTTAAGGAAGCGCGGCAAACATAACACGGCGAGCACGGCAGACATAACGTTTGCCGTGCTTTTTAATTATAAGACAGCTTAAATTCGGCAGATAAGCCTTGATGTAACTGATATCGGCAAACCATTACGGTTAACGCCCATTCGAGTTGACTTATTTCGCCGCAGAGTATATCGGGCAATGATGAACTTC
>NZ_JAZHCT010000066.1:0-11138 GCF_036541265.1 Paenibacillus sp. IITD108
CCATTTTACGAAGAAATCAGCGAATTATTCCGTTTTAAGCGAGATTACAACCGTTAGAAAAATTAATCTGTAATTTTAGCATGAATAGCGTTTGTGGCAACCGTTAGAATTTAAAATTGCGGAACTCTACATGTAGTTGAGATATACGGTTCGCTGAAAATATCAAAAAATCTGAGCAACCTCACGGCCACGCGGTTCCATTCGCTTGGACAATCAAGTTGTGAATATTGCAAGAGTATAACCAGTTCTGCTAGAAACAATCGAAACAACGACTGCCGGCCTCGTGTCGGCAGTTTTTTTGTTGCGCTACGCATGACGATTAAATAGGCGGTGAAAGGAAAGTCCACTGTGGGTGTTACGTCAAGCAAATCTACCGGGGCCCGTACAAATACATGCATAAGCTTAATATTAGTGCAGTTAAAAGAAATATCACCTCATTGTTCGCAGCTTCGCGCAGACCTTACAATTAATGCATCAGAGGAGGTTTTATGTATGAGTGCACCAAATCCCGTTCAAACAAAGTCCAGCAACTCATCCAAATCAGATTTTGCTGGTTTGCTAAGATTTATCGTTCGAAATCGCGCCTTGTATATCATGCTGATTCCAGGCATGTTTTACTTTCTGCTTTTCAAATACTTTCCGCTCGCAGGAAGTGTTATCGCATTCCAGGATTACAACATTTTTAAAGGTTTTTTGGATAGCGAATGGGTAGGATTCAAATGGTTTGAGCAATTTTTTTCTTATCCTAATCTTATCCGCTTGCTTAAAAATACGATTATTATCAGCTTCTATCAAATCATATTTACATTCCCGGCTCCGATCCTTCTGGCGATTCTTCTTAACGAGCTGCGGATGCAGAGCTTCAAACGAGTGGTGCAAACGATCGTCTATTTGCCTCACTTCCTTTCTTGGACCATCGTATTCGGTTTTGTCTATACGCTTTTGTCCGTACAAACAGGCTTCGTCAACCAGGCTATTGAAGCATTGGGCGGATCAGCAGTCAATTACCTGCAAAAAGCTGAATATTTTCGTACAATCATCATTTCAAGCGGTATTTGGAAGGAAATGGGCTGGAGTGCAATTGTCTTCCTGGCTGCTATTGCCGGCATTAGCCCGTCTTTGTATGAAGCTGCAAAAATTGACGGCGCCAGCCGCTTCAAGCAATTCCTGCACATTACATTGCCAGGTATGACACCAGCTATTATGATCTTGCTGCTTCTCAAAATCGGCCATATTCTGGATCTTGGATTTGAACAAATTTACTTGTTCTTAAATCCGATGACCTTAAGTACAGGGGACATCCTGGACACTTATGCATACCGAATTGGTATTCTTGGCGGTAAATACAGCTTGACGACGGCTATCGGCTTGTTTAAATCCGTTGTTGGACTACTTATGCTCGTCATCGCAAACCGGGCTAGTAAAGCTACAACCGGCGAAGGACTTTACTAGGAGGAGAAGTACAAGGAGGATGACGATATGAAAATTAAACAATCATTTGGTGAAAAGCTATTCGACATTTTTAATATGACATTGCTGCTTTTGACTTGTGCTGTAATCCTGGTTCCACTACTGCATGTATTGGCAGGTTCACTTAGCGAAACAAGTGCGCTGATCCATGCGAAAGTAACGCTCTGGCCAGTTGGTCTCAATTTTGATAACTATGTTCTTGTTTTCAAGAATACAACGTTCTGGCGGTCCTTTTTTGTAACCGTATTTATAACCCTGACAGGCACGACGATTAACATGCTGCTTACGATCTTTACAGGGTATCCATTGTCAAAATCCTTTTTGAGAGGCCGTAAGCCGTTCATGCTTTTCATTATTTTCACAATGATCTTCACAGCTCCAATGATTCCTTCCTACTTGCTCGTTAAAGAGTTGGGATTGCTGAACTCCGTCTGGGCGTTGATTGTTCCGGGAGCGTTGGCTGCGTTTAATCTGATTCTTTGCATTACATTTTTCCGGGGCTTGCCGGAGGAACTATTCGAAGCTGCCCGTGTTGATGGGATGAATGAGTATCGTGTTGTTGCTCAGATTGCGTTTCCTTTATCCATGCCAATCGTTGTAACTCTGGCTTTATTTTACGCGGTATCCCATTGGAATAACTACTACTCCGCCTTATTGTATGTTACTGATCCGGATATTCGTCCGCTTCAGTTGTATTTGTACAATTTGCTCGCCCAATTTGAAACCAGTGATACGTTATCGCAAATGAACAGCATGGTATCATACGATATTTCACCACAAGGCTTGCAGAATGCAACCATTATCGTGGCTACTATTCCTATTGTAATCATTTATCCGTTCATTCAAAGACACTTTATTAAAGGTGCCATGATCGGATCTTTGAAAGAGTAATAACTTGCTTTGTTGTCAATTCCATTGACATATATAATTAAAAAATAGGGAGGAAAAACATCAATGAAGAAAAATACAAAATGGGTCAGCATGCTGGTTATTGCTGCTATGCTTACGGTTGTTGGCTGTTCCAGCAATAACGGCAGCAACTCTGGAAGCAGTGCAGACCCAGCGCCGGCGCCCACAAACGCGCCATCCGCTGAAAGCAGCAGCAATCCTGACGAGCGAGCTAAAGATTTATCGTTCACTATGTATGTGCCTGACTTGGCAAAAGCAGTTCCAAGCGGCAACTTGCTGGAAGATCCAACAATCGCTTATATGGCAAAAGCATCCGGCATTACACCAAACATAACTTTCCTGGCAAATGCAAATTACGTAGATCAATTGAAGCTTAAATTTGCTGCATCTGAATTTCCGGATGTATACATGGGCTTCGGTTTAACGCAAGGCGACGGCGCTCTTGATAACGACCTGATCCTGCCGCTTAACGAACTGATTGAAGCGCATGGTCCCAATCTCAAACAATATATCCCGCAATATGCGTGGGATGCAGTGACCATTAATGGCCAGATCATGGCTATTCCGGAACCGAGCAACACGCCATCTTCCCGACTGTTCTTCATTCGTAAGGATTGGATGGAACATCTGGGAATTACGGAGTACCCTAAAACTTCTGACGAATTCCTTGATCTGCTTCGCGCTATCCGTGATGGCGACCCTAACCAAAACGGCGAGAAGGATGAAATTGCTTTTACAATGCGTGAAAAGTTCTCATGGACAGGCGATAACATCTGGGGGATGTGGGGAATTTCTCCTTATGAAGGTATCGAGCTTGATGGAGAGGTTGTTCCAGGCTTCATTCACCCCAATATGAAAAAAGGTCTGGCGTTTATGCAAACGATGTACAAAGAAGGTTTACTAGATTCCGAGTTTTTGCTTAACTCCAGCGCAATCACTAATCAAAAAATTGCTTCTGGAAAGGCTGGAACTTGGGGAGGCACGCCAAGCACCGCATTTTTCTTTCAAAAACTGGTTTCCGATGCATCTCCCGGCGTTAATGCAGACGTAGTGGTATTCCCAACTCCACGCGGTACGGGTTATGATGGTCCTATCGGTGCGGTCAACTTTAAAGTTAATAAATCTTATCTGATAATGAAATCCGCCAAAGATCCGGTTGCTGTAGTCAAGTTTTTTGACTGGCTGTTTAGCGATGAAGGCCAAATTTTCTCTGAAATCGGAGTAGAAGGCATTAACTATGCAGAAGAAGGCGGAAATTACTTCTATAGACAATCATCCGAGGCGGAAGCAAAAACGGAATGGCGTAATGTGTTGAAAATGCACGCACATAATGAAAAGGCTTTTGCAGCCAAATATTCCGGCTCAGAATATGAAAAAATGTTGAGAGGCATTGAAATCGCTAACAAAGAAGGTATCGAAAGCTTGACAATGGGCATGCCTGCTGTCGGTCAAAATCTGTTCAATCTTTACTATGAATTTCATGAGCCTGCAGCGCGCATTATTGTTGAAGGCGCGGACGTAGACCAAGTGTGGGATGAATTTGTTAAGGACTGGCGTGCTCAAGGCGGTCAAGAGCTTATTGACGAAATGACCAAGTGGGTTAAAGAAAACAAACAATAATACTATCATTGCAGACATATGGGAGACAAAGAAATGAATAAATTTCTTAAGTTGATTAGCAGCAAAATGAAATGGAAGCTAATGCTGGTCATTTCAGCTTTAATGCTTATTGTTGTAGTGTTTGCGGGACTCATTGTGTACTCTAAAACATCGGCGATTATTAAAAGTGATGTCGAACGTCTCAGCAATCAAGTATTGAAGCAGGCTAATCTTAACTTGGAAAGATACTTCAACTATTATTCAGAAGGTTTCATGCTGATGTCCATTTCTGCCGAGATAGAAAGCTGGTTACAAGTCCAGAAGGATGATAAATTTCGATCTTTTATTCTTTTCCAAAAGATAAGAGATAATTATATAACGCCGTATATGTATCAATATCCGGAAGTTATGTCTGTCACATTGTATAACTCTAACGGCAATGAAATTAACTATTCCACGAAGTACGGCCTTGTACTCAATTACAGTTTTATTGATTCGGGTCTGGAATCATTCATGGCCCGTGATAATGTTGCTGATGTGCGCTGGTCCAATGATTATTATTTCGAAGGAAAAACGATTGAGCTGCCTGTCATCACCTTGATGCGGAAGATTAGATATGGAGAGCATTCCGGCTATATAAAAATTGATATTAACTTGCACTCCGCGCTGCAGCTGGTGAATGAGCTCGAGGTCGGGGATAGCGGTTACGGTTTTATTATGAATTCAGAAGGTAAAATAATTGCCCATCCCGATCAGACCGTCATATCTGAATATTTGAACGAGCCTTATTTGGAGACGGTACGCTCTCAATCTAGCGGCAGTTTTTTTAGAAAAGAATCGAATGAGATTATTCTGTTTGGTTCCATTAACTATTTTGATTGGAAAACCGTTATCGTCGTTCCTTACAGTGAGTTTGCCAGCAGTGTTTATTTTATTCGCGAGTTTATGATCTCAATTGCCATAGCCGGATTACTGCTTTCTGTAGTGAGCGCAGTTGCCATATCGTCTTCCTTCACCAAGCGTATTGCAAAGCTGCGAAAAATTATTAAAGAAACTTCTCGAGGCCATATTAACATTGCAAACAACATTAGCGGAACGGACGAGGTAGCCGAGCTTGGCCATGCCTATCATGCCATGCTTGAAGATTTGAATCATACCGTCAATGAATTAGCTGATTCCAAGGTTGCCGGACAAAAGGCTGTCATGTCGGCGCTGCAGTCGCAAATCGACTCTCACTTTTTATATAATACGCTGGAGTTGATTAATTCGCTGGCTTCACTGGAAGGCCATACTCAGATCGAACAAACGACGATTGCTTTGGCTGAAATGCTGCGGTACACATCGGATTATAAAAGCAGCGTCGTACCTATCGAGCATGAGCTGGGGCATTTAAATAATTATTTGGATATTATGAAAATGCGAATGGGCGAGCAATTGGAGTATGAATTGCATGTTGATTCTGATGTACTGCAAAGTGTCTGCCTGAAAGCCATCTTGCAGCCCGTTGTTGAAAACTGTATGAAGCATGCCATTCCACAGCTGGATCAATCTTTACAAATTCAAATTGAAGTACTGGGCAAAGAGGCTGACGGTCAATCTTATATTGAAATGACAATAAGAGATAATGGAAAAGGTTTCACCGCAGACAAGTTGATTTGGATTAATGAGCAGCTGAAGCAAATTGCACTATCTCCCCTGCATCATTCATCCAACAATATTGGATTGTTGAATATCCATTCTCGGCTTCAAATGTATTATCATCATGATACGCTTGCAGGGATATCCATCAGAAATCCGGAGCATGCCGCAGGAGCAGAAATTATCATCAGAATGCCTAAAGTCCAAGCTTTACAGGAGGTACATGCCAATGCTATATAGTGTAATCATTGTTGACGATGAACATCTGATCCGCTCAAGCTTGGTGAAAAAGGTCAATGAATTAGGCTCTATATTAGTGGCAGGTACAGCGGAAAATGGAGTCAAGTGCTTGCGCTGGCTGGATGAATGGCATGCCGATATTTGCATTACAGATGTCCGGATGCCCCATATGGACGGATTGGAGCTGCTGAAACAAATCAATGAAAAATATCCATGGATGGCTTCAATCGTCATATCCAGTTACGAGGAGTTTACGTATGTCCGGTCCAGCATGCAGTTGAATGCCATTGACTATGTTCTTAAGCCGATCGATCGCAACATACTTCGAGAAACGATAAACCATGCAGTGGTAAAGCTTGCCGAGAAACGAAGACTCGCTGCCATGTCGATCGTTATCAAGAAGCTTCCGTACCATGAGAAGCAGATCGAACAGTGGATTGAGATGGCTCAAACCCTGCAGGTTGAACAAATGTACATGACGGTTATGGATACGCTGATGATGTTCGAGCAATGGACAGGCACCGACTATTATCTGCTTGGTGATATTGCAATTGTGTGGATTGAGCTTATTCTGGAACGTATTAAAAAGGAAAAAAGCGTGTTTGCGCTCCCACAGCTATCCTTGTCCGGCTTAGGCGACGAACCGATTCCCGCCGACCAGAGAATATTTATATTTCGATTAATAGCTATCGGTTATTTGGAGAACGGAGCCGAGCAAGTATTTGATGTCATGCGTACGATCAAATCACAATTGCTCCATCCTAGCGTAGAGAAAGCAAAGCTCTATTTGCAAGAACATTACGCGGAAAAGATCAGTTTGCAAGAAGTGGCGGATGCAGTAGCGATGAGCAAAACCTATTTTGCGAATTTGTTCAAGCAAGAGACAGGCATTACGATATGGAATCAGTTGGTAGAAATACGTATGAAGCATGCTAGAGATTTGCTGCTTAACAGCTCATTGAAAAGCTATGAGATTGCTTACAAGGTCGGATATGAAAACAGTATTCATTTCTCCAGACTGTTCAAGGAACAATATGGCCTAAATCCTGCCGAATATAAAAAAAGATTCAAAGAGTAATAGACTATTAAATTCTTATCGAATTGAAAGCGTTTACAAATTAATTGCAAATAAGATTTTCTGAAAATTAAGGAGGCAAAATAATGAATCGATTGATAAAGAAGAAGATTTTATCAAAGGTGCTGGTGTTTTTTCTGGCAGTTACGATTTGTGTGCCAAGCGGTCTGGTTTATGCACAGGAACAAGAGTTTGAAAGCAGCCAGCTAAATACCTTTACTATGACGGAACCTCAAGGATTGGGCTACCCGCTTGCCACCTCCGGCACTACACAGTTTATAAACAGCGCTTACGGGGTGGAGGAGGAGGACGGGAAAGCGGTCAATGTTGTTTATACCTCATCTTCAGGGGATAATAGTGCCAGTTCAGAAGCTCCGGCGAAATTTGTGGTGTACGATTTGGACAACAGAAAGGTATTGCGGGACTTTCCTTTGCCGGGCGCCAAAGTGGTATGGAGCCACGGAGTAGATTCTCAAGGGAATGTGTATATTGGCACCCAATCCTATGCTAACGTTTTCCGCTACAGTCCAGTCACGAAGGAATTGGAAAATTTAGGTGCGATTCGTTCATCAGATGGTACTTTACAATCAGCAATTTATCATGTCAGCTTTGATAGTGAGGATAATGCTTATTTCGGAACATATCCCAACGCCCTTATTGTCAAATACGATATCGTTACAGAGAAATTTGAGATTATTAAAGAAAATTTGTTTGGAGGTCAATATATTAAATCTCATGTAATTGCAGATGATGGATACATGTACTTTTTTGGATCGACTAGTTCAGAGGCTAAATTTGCCAGATTGAATCTTGCAAGCCATGAGGTTGAAGAGCTTCCTGAATTTTCTTATTCCGGGCCATTTCAAAATCATGATGGTCTTAAGAACGTCACGAATGAAAAGCTTAAATTTAACGCAGTTCATGGACTATCATTAAGAGGAAAATATATTTTCGCAAATACAGAATCAACTGTACCTTCAAATCTGTCCATGTTAGTAATCTATGATATCGAAAACAATAGATGGTTAACAGAGCCCGAAAACGTTGTTCGTAATAATGGTACCCATATTTCCCCGGCTTTGGATGGTAAGGTTTACGTTTTTGATCGAGGATATTTAAAATTAAAATCCTTTGATCTGACAACAGGTACGTATTCAGCCGTTGAAGGATCTAAAGATGGTGATGTACATCCCTCGAATCGAGGTTCCAAGTTTATACAATTTGAAAATCAAGAAGATCTGCCCGGTCAAACACTGGTAACGGTTCAAAGTAACGGCGTAGTTACGTACAACAGTTTCGGGCATCCTGATGGTAATGGAGGTTTTTCAGGGGGACGTAAGTTTGTTTGGGATAATGGAAACACATATGGATATGAAAATATACCCGTAGATATCGGTCTTCAGCCAAGGGTAATTCGGGCATTAGAAGCAGGGCCCAAGGGAACTGACACCATTGCTATAGGATCTTATATGGGACCTTTCATGGGGATTTTAAACAGTAAGACCGATGATATTAAATACATCAACATGGATCAGGCCGAAGGATTTGGAGAGGCCCATGGAAAGTATTATGTAGGCGCCTACCCGAAGGCGGAGATTTTCACGGTGGATTTTAACACGACAGATTTTAGCCAGTCTACGAAAACTTTAGTTACTAAACTTAGCGATGCGGGATTGGAGCAAGATCGTCCTTTCGAATTGATTGAAGCAGGAGAATATGTGGCCATTTCCAGTGTTCCGGATTATGGAATTCTGAATGGCGCTCTGACCCTGCTCCCTAAGGCAGACAACACACAAAAGGAAGTATATAAAGGTATTATTCCGAATCAAAGTATTATCGGACTTGCTTATAAAGATGGCAAAATTTATGGTTCAACTGCTGCATGGGGCGGGCTGGGAATTAATCCTGTTGATCTGAATGCAAAGCTGTTCATCTTTGACCTGGAAACAAAGACAGTTACGAAAGTGGTTGAACTTGATTTACAGAATGTGTCTACTTCCGTTATGCACATCGGGGGACTTTCCATTGGTCCCAATGGGGATTTGTGGGCAATTTCGAACGGAGTTATTTTTGAAGTTAATCCGGAAACGCTGGAGGTAATAAGAGAATTTAAAACAAGGGATACTTCTTGGTCAGCAAATACTCCTTGGTATCTGCCCTATCAGATAAACTGGCTTACAGATACGCTATTTGTTACAAACGCCGGCGAGGTTCTTAGCGCCATAGACACTCAAAGCGGTGAAATGCGCAAATTGACCAATAAACAGACTAACTTGATGGCAGTCAGTGAAGATAAAACGAGTATTTATTTTTCCAGCGATCACCAGTACAAGCTCTATAAGATGGATATCAGCTTTGAAGCTAATCATGCGCCGAGTATCCTTACGCAGTCGCAAAATAGCACGGTGACCGCAGGGGGGTCAGCTGTATTTACAGTTGCGGCATCGGGAACGGAGCCTTTTAGCTACCAATGGAAAAAGAATGGATCGGATATTCCAGGCGCCAGCTCGGCTGAGTTGCGGATTAATAATGTCGGAGCATCGGATGCAGGTGCGTACAGCGTAACTATAACAAATGTCGCAGGCAGCGCAACGAGTGACGAAGCTATCCTGACAGTGAATGCGTCGGGACAGGGGCAAGGCAATTATTTTGTGACTACTCCAACACCGGCGCCAACATATGAAACAAAGCTTGAGGGTGAACAGGTAATAACGACGATACCTGTAAAAACGACAACAGATGCAAACGGAAGAGCCGTTGCAGCAATAGCCGAGACTGAGCTGGCTGATGCCATTGCCAAGGCTTCGGAGATGGCGGAAAAGCAAGGAGCCAATACCGAAACAGCCATCAGAATTGAAGTAGATTCGACTGCAGAGGCGAAGACAGCCGGTGTTATATTGACGGCGGAAACATTGAAAACATTCATAGAGAGCAAAGCAGATGCACTAACAATAGTCACACCTTTCGCAACGATGACCATTGACCAAAAGACTGCGGAGGATATTTTCAGAAGGGCAATAGGAGATGTAACCATTTCTGCGACAAAGGCTGAAACAGCGGCGCTGACAGCCGAAATACGTCAGAAAGTGGGGGAAAGACCTGTAGTAAGCTTTGATATCACCGATATGGACAAGGCAATCGTACAGCTTGACGGCAAGGCGACTGTAACCATACCGTATGTACGAAAAGCAGGAGAAAATCAAAATGCGATTGTAGTCTACCGTATCACTGAGGCAGGAAAGTTCGAAACAGTGACCAATAGCCAATATGACCCGGCATCGGGAACGATAAATTTCAAGACATCGTATGCTACCAAGTATGTGGTAGTATACAATAAGATTAACTTTGCGGATGTAGCAGACCATGCATGGTACTATGACGCAGTGACCTTTGCAGCAGCGAGAGGAATTACAACCGGAGTCGGTAACGGAAACTTTGGTTCGGAGCAAACAGTGACCCGGGCACAGGCTTTGGTAATGCTCATGAGAGCATTTGGCATTGACGCTGATGAAAATGCTGGAAACGCTGAAAACAACTTCAGTGATGCAGGGGACAGCTACTACACCGGATATCTTGCAGCGGCCAAGAGGCTGGGGATAACTGCCGGAGTCGGCAACAACCTGTTTGCACCGGACAGGCAGATTACAAGGCAGGAAATGTTCGTGCTGACTTATAATTTGCTCAAGAGCAACCACGAATTGCCGGTCGGAACCACTGCAAAGAACCTGGCAGACTTCAAGGATGCAGGGGAGGTTGCCGGTTATGCGAATGACGCTGTTGAATTATTTATTAAGACCGGAATTATTTCTGGAAACAACGGCAATATAATGCCGGTAGATTCGGCAAGCAGGGCACAATTTGTACAGATTCTTTATAACGTCTTAACTCTGAAGTGATTTTCCGATTGTAGTAAATTTGCTCAATGCGATTATACGATTTGTTCAGGAAAGGGCGAAAAAGTGGTCAGTCGTTCCGCTATTTCGTTGATAAGCTCGGCAGCCGGCGGGCAGCATCCTCCTTTGTTTAAGACTGCTCTAACGGTTGCTGGTGCGGCTATTTCGATTATTTTCACTCATTTGAAAATGTAACGGTTGCTATGAGCGTTATTGCACCATTTTACGAAGAAATCAGCGCATTTTTCCGTTTTAAGCGCGATAGCAACCGTTAGAAAAATTAATTCGTAATTTTAGTCTGAATAGCGTTTGTG
>NZ_JAZHCT010000067.1:0-10373 GCF_036541265.1 Paenibacillus sp. IITD108
TGAGGCATTTTAGCGTAATGTATATGATTTTTCATATACATTTGTGTTTTTTGCGGCATTTCAGCGTAATGTGTATGAAATTTCATATACAATTGGACGTTTTGAGGTAACTCCGACACGAATAATGCTGATGAGTTTCGTAAAATAGAAAATTGGCTTCTATCTTTGAAATAGTGCTTGTCAGCTTCGTTAGAAACATACTTTTTTAACAGTTTTAAAACTCAGGCTGTTGAATATCGCTTCTAGCCTTCGTTACATTATCCAAATAAATGTTTTAGTCAAACTTCATCCGCACCTAACTAATCTAACTAATCTAACTAACCTAACTAATCTACAAATTTCATTTTTAGCTTTCCAACGTATCGCCCCAGTGACCTTCGCATCCTCCTGGTGGTCGACCGACCGCCGTCATGCATCGAAACACCGCACGCTGGGAGCTGCGCGCGGTGCGAAACTATAGCGAGTTTCTTCTCTTTATCTTCATGCGTTCGAAGCGCTTGGAAAATGGCAAGTAGAGCAATAAAAAAAAGAAAAGAGCAAAAGCTTCCATAGAAAGCAGGTACCAAGGATACGGACCAAGAAAATCCAACAATGAAGCTGTCTCCGGTTTATGAGCCAAGAACATATAATTTCCGCCAGTCAGCCAATTGATCGGCAGGACAATAACAAGCAGGATGTTTAAAAAAACCATCGTCAGCCCGACAGATTTCAATGTCGGACGGTAGCCCTCCACCCACGCCATATAAAGCACAGCAAGAATGATTCCCATATGCGCAATAAAAAACTGGTAAAAACGAAAATGCGGTGCCCCGTAAAAAAGTACAGGAGTCAGCAAAGCTTGAATAGCGCCGCCAATTCCGATGAAATAAGCGATTTGAAAAATAAAACGATTATTAAACAGCAGCATAAAGATACAGAGATAAAGCGAGATGCTGCATAATTCCAGCGGTAATGTATCTTTCGTTCTATAGATGCTTTGATCGACATACCACCAGTTTAATGTCAACTCACATAAAATAAGCACGCTAGCCAATGCGATTCTGCTATATTTGCTTTTCTGCCCTTCTTTCAACCATTTGCGGCTTACATATAAGCATGTAATAAGAAAAATAAAAATTCCCAGCATTATAAAATGTGATGAAGAGTAGGCGAAAAATTGGTATTCTGACCCGATGACAGCATCAAATTCCATACTCGCTTTCACCTCCACGAATTTTTTTACATAAAGTCCCCTTTTATTATAGGCGCAGCCAACAAATTTGGGTATTGATAATTATACGAGTACCGACTCAAAGCTCTTTCAAAGCCTTTCAAAGCCTCTTAAAGCCTCTTAAAGCCTCTCAAAGCCTCATAAGTAAAAAACTTGCATACGTGATTAATCTCACATGCAGCAACGCTTAATTGAAGTAGGATAAGGATAGAACCTATTTCAAAGAAGGAGTGAGTGCATATGGCCGCCAAGGATTGGAGCGTGCTCGCAACAGGTTCCGCAGCCGCATTGACTGATGTCCTTGTGAGCCGCGCTAAACAAGCGCAGGAGCAATTCATGTCGCTTTCACAGGAACAGGTCGATTTGGTCGTCCACAAAATGGCGCTTGCTGGGCTCGATCAGCATATGAAGCTTGCCAAGCTGGCTGTCGAAGAAACAGGAAAAGGCATCTACGAGGATAAAATCACAAAAAATTTATTCGCTACAGAGTCTGTCTGCAACAGCATGAAAGAAGATAAAACTGTTGGTATTATCGAAACAAACGAATACGAGAATTACAATATTATTGCCGAGCCTGTAGGCGTTATTGCCGGCATCATCCCATATACAGACCCGACATCGGCAGCGATGTTCAAGGCATTGCTTGCCATAAAGACACGCAATCCGATTATATTCATCTTTCATCCTGCTGCTGAAAAATCAAGCACTCAGGCTGCCAAAGAGCTGTACAAGGCGGCGGTTCAGGCAGGCGCTCCGAAGCACTGCATCCAGTGGCTGGAGCAGCCCTCGTCCCATTCAGTCGACCAGCTTCTTAAACATAAGGAAATCGCACTAATACTAGCATCAGGCGACGACGCAACCGTCCAGGCAGCTTATCGTACAGGAAAGCCCACGCTTGGATTAAGTCCCGGCAATGTGCCTTGCCTCATTGATCGCACAGCGAACCTGAAGCAAGCTGTTACAGATCTGATTATGTCAAAAACGTTTGATAACGGCATGCTTAGCGCCTCAGAGCAGTCAGTCATAATAGAGGAAGCTATTTATCCGACAATGAAGCATATGATGACGGCGCTAGGCTGCTATTTTATGAATCAAGCTGAAATACAGGCGGTATCCAAATTGTATGTCGCAATGCGTGACTCCAAGCTGCTCAATGATATGGTAGGCCAATCTGCGCTCTGGATTGCGGAGAAAGCCGGTATATCTGTCCCTCAGGATACGCTGATACTTATAGCAGAGCTGGCAGGCGTTGGAGATGACTATCCGCTTTCTGCCCAGAAGCAAAGCCCCATCCTTGCATGCTACAAAGTAAAGGACGCCGCAGAGGGCATTGAGCGTGCGGCTGGCATAATCAACTATAGCGGAGCGCCGCATTCAGCGGTTATTCACTCTCATGATCAAGAGACGATATCTGCATTCGCCTCCAGGCTGCAGGCGGTTCGAATTATTATCAATTCGCCGTCTACGCTTGGAGCAATTGGCGACTACTACACGACAAATTTGCCCTATCTTTCACTCAGCAGCGGCCACTTCGGGCATTCGTCCTCTACGGGCATGTCTTCTGTGAAGCTGCTGAATCTTAAAAGAATTTCTGAACGCGCTGTGCATATGCAGTGGTTTAAAATTCCGCCAAAGCTATATTTTGAGAAGGGCTCTACCCAGTATCTAAGCAAAATACCTAACATCCATCGCATCGTCATCGTAACGGACAAAAGCATGGTCGAGCTCGGTTATGTCAATAAGGTCGAATATTATTTGCGCAAAAGAAAAACTCCAGTTCAAATTGAAATAATTGCAGATGTGGAGTCTGACCCTTCTATTGAAACCGTACACCGCGGCGCTGCCATAATGAACAGATTTCAGCCGGATTGCATTATTGCCTTGGGCGGTGGATCACCGATAGACGCTGCCAAAGCGATGTGGCTGTTTTATGAATATCCGGATACCGACTTCAACTCAGCTAAAATGAAATTTTTAGATATCCGAAATAAAGTGTATAAATATCCTAAGCTTGGACAAAAAGCACAGCTGGTTGCGATTCCGACTACGTCAGGCACCGGCTCGGAGGTGACCTCCTATGCAGCAATAACCGATACACAGGACGGCGTTATGAAGTACCCGCTTCTGGATAATGAGCTGACGCCGAATATCGCCATAATTGACCCGGAGTTTACGTACAGCCTGCCTGATATTACAGTAGCTGATGCCGGTATGGATGTACTGACGCATGCAATAGAAGCTTATGTTTCGATTATGGCCAGCGACTTTACCGACGGACTGGCCATGAAAGCGATCAGCCTTGTATTTGAGCATTTGGAGCATTCCTTTGCAACAGGCGATAAAACCGCACGCGAAAAAATGCACAATGCTTCTACCATAGCTGGAATGGCATTTGCCAATGCGTATCTGGGTGTCAATCATAGCCTAGCTCATAAGTTCGGGATTCATTTCAAGCTCTCGCATGGCCGTACCAATGCTATATTGCTGCCATATGTTATTCGTTATAATGCAAGCCGGCCGACTAAATTCCAGTCCTACTCCAATTATGATCATTATCAGGCAGATACGCGTTATGCTGATATTGCCAGAATGCTCGGCTTGCCTGCACGTTCTACCGAAGAAGGAGTCAGCAGCTTAATAGAGGCCATACGCAAGCTTAACCGATCTCTTGGCATACCAGACAGCTTCCAAGCTGCCGGTATTGCCGAGGAGGAATTTATCGCTTCTGTCGACAAGCTGGCCGGGGCAGCGTTCGAGGATCAATGTACAACGACAAATCCTCGCATGCCGTTAATTTCAGAGCTGGCTCTGCTTTACCGCAATGCTTATTACGGAATTTTAGAATAAACATTACGAAATGGAGGAAATCAGCATGACTACAATTCAATCTGTTCGCAACGAATATTGGGAGAACTTTAAGGAAGGGACATGGCAGGATAATATTGATGTGCGCGACTTTATCGTGAGCAATGCCGCTGCTTATGAAGGCGATGACAGCTTCCTGGCAGGACCAACCGAGGCGACAAAGCGATTATGGGATATTATCAGCGAGCTGACTGCCAAGGAACGCCAGCGCGGCGGCGTGCTCGATGTGGATGTAAATACGCCCTCCTCTATCGTTTCTCATGGGCCTGGCTATTTGGATAAGGAGCTGGAGAAAATTGTTGGCGTACAAACAGATGCGCCATTCAAACGCTCTATACAGCCGTTTGGCGGCGTAAGAATGGTCGAGGATGCTTGTAAGGCATATGGCTTCGAGCTGCCGGAGGAAATTTCCCGTTTGTTCACCGATCTGCGAAAGACTCATAATCAAGGCGTATTCGATGCTTATACGCCGCAGATGAGAGCTGCGCGCAGAGCCGGGATTATAACAGGCTTGCCGGATGCTTACGGCCGCGGCCGTATTATTGGCGACTACCGCCGTGTAGCTTTGTATGGCGTGGATCGCTTGATTGAGCAGAAAAAAGCGGACATGAAGCTGTCCGACCTGCTTCCTATGAGCGAGAGCGTCATCCGTGAGCGTGAGGAGCATTCCGAGCAAATCCGTTCGCTGCAGGAGCTTAAAACAATGGCAGCAAGCTACGGCTTTGATATTTCGAAGCCTGCGGGCAATGCCAGAGAAGCTGTTCAATGGTTGTATTTCGCCTATCTGGGCGCAATCAAGGAACAAAATGGAGCAGCCATGAGCCTTGGACGCGTCTCTACCTTCCTTGATATTTATATCGAGAGAGATTTGCAGGCCGGTGTGCTGACAGAGCAGGAAGCGCAAGAAATTATTGACCATTTTGTCATGAAGCTTAGAATTGTCAAATTCCTGCGCACTCCTGATTATAATGAGCTGTTCAGCGGCGACCCTACCTGGGTGACAGAGTCAATCGGCGGCATGGCCGAGAATGGAAAAACTTTAGTATCAAAAAGCTCCTTCCGTATTCTGCACACGCTATATAATTTGGGACCTGCCCCTGAACCGAACCTGACTGTGCTCTGGTCTGAAAGCCTGCCGGATGGCTTCAAGCGATATTGTGCTAAAGTATCTATTGAAACTAGCTCCATCCAATATGAAAATGATGATATAATGCGTCCGCAATTCGGCGACGATTACGGTATCGCCTGCTGTGTATCCGCAATGAGAATCGGCAAGCAAATGCAGTTTTTCGGTGCCAGAGCGAATCTTGCCAAAGCATTGCTCTACTCGATTAATGGCGGCGTAGATGAAATACTGGGCGTACAAGTCGCACCTAAATCTGAACCGATTATGGATGAAGTGTTATCTTACGATGTCGTAATGGAGCGCTTCGATCAAGTTATGGAATGGCTGGCAGAGCTGTATATGAATACGCTGAATGTCATTCACTATATGCACGACAAATATTGCTACGAGCGTCTCGAATTTGCACTCCATGACCGCGAGATTATACGCACGATGGCATGCGGCATTGCAGGCCTATCCGTTGTAGCAGACAGCTTGAGTGCTATAAAGTACGCTAAGGTTAAACCAGTACGCAGCGAGGCAGGCATCGCTATCGATTTTGAAATCGAAGGTGATTTCCCTCAATACGGCAACAACGATGATCTTGTCGACCAAATTGCCGTACAACTGGTAGAAAACTTTATGAGCAAGCTGCAAAAGCATAAGCCATACCGGGATGCCATACCAACTCAATCTGTACTAACGATTACATCCAATGTCGTTTATGGCAAGAAAACAGGCACTACACCGGATGGACGCAAAGCAGGCGAACCGTTCGCGCCAGGCGCCAATCCTATGCACGGCCGCGACCGCAAAGGCGCTCTAGCCTCGTTATCAAGCGTAGCGAAGCTTCCATATGAGCATTCGCTTGATGGAATTTCCAACACATTCTCAATCGTTGGAAAGGCGCTCGGCAAAGACAATGAAGCACAGGTAAGCAATCTGGCTGCGCTGCTTGACGGCTATATGTCGCAATCTGCGCATCACCTGAATGTCAACGTATTTGACCGCGCGACACTGCTTGATGCGATGGAGCATCCTGAGCAATATCCACAGCTGACCGTTCGCGTATCCGGCTATGCGGTCAACTTTATTAAACTTACAAAAGAACAACAGCTTGAAGTCATTAGCCGTACCTTCCATGGCGAGATGTAGGTCATCAACAATGCAATAAAACTCCCTCCCTTCCCGGGAGGGAGGATCTTAATCCTATTAACGAAAGGATGAAGGCGCATGAGAATGGCCACCCCACCGCAATCTGACCTGCAAGTAACAGGACGTATCCACTCCATAGAAACCTTTGGAACGGTGGATGGCCCTGGCATTCGATTCGTCCTGTTTCTGCAAGGCTGTGCGCTTCGCTGCAGATTTTGCCATAATCCAGACACCTGGGATACAACAACGGGCAAAGTAATGACTGTAGCAGAGGTTTTAGAGGAAATCAGGCCTTATATAAATTACTATAAGCGATCCAACGGCGGAGTTACTGTATCAGGCGGAGAGCCTACCTTGCAGGCGCCTTTTGTTGCAGCCTTGTTCCGAGCGATTAAGCAGGAATGGGGTCTGCATACCGCGCTTGATTCATCCGGCTTCTGCGAACCGCATCATGCTGACGAAACAGGCCTTTTTGATGCAGCTGATCTGATTATGCTGGATTTGAAAATGATTGATGAGCTTAAGCATCAAGCTCTTACTACGCAATCCAATAAGCGGATACTTGGCTTTGCCCGATATTTAGCTGACCGGCAGCAGTATGTATGGATAAGACATGTCGTTATTCCTGGCGTAACGGATCATGAAGAGGACTTAATAAAGCTCGGGCAATTTATGGAATGCCTTGGAAATGTTAAAAAGCTTGAGCTGCTTCCCTATCACATAATGGGAAAATACAAATGGGATCAGTTAGGACTGGAATACACGTTAAACGATGTAGATCCGCCCACTAAAGCACAGATGGAGCGTGCTGAAAGTATTGTACGTGCACAATTAAAAGATAACCTTCACATTGATATAGGAATGTAAGGATAAACGGCTCTGATGTCCTTTGAACAGGTGCGTTTACCGACGAGTGATAAGAACAATTTTATCGTGAAACTTATAAAGTCTTATAATTAAAAAAACAAATAAAAGGATGGTCAAGCTTGCCAAACTCGCTTAGACCATCCTTTTATTTGTTTGGCCGTCATCTTTCATGACAGCTGGTTATTCAATATTAGCAGTCGCTATCTGGCTTGCCTGCAGCAGCTGCTGTTCTAAAGCTGGAACCGCAGCCGCAAGTTACGGACGCATTAGGATTTTCTATCGTGAAGCCACCGCCCATTGCGGTCTCCTTGAAATCAATCTGCAATCCGTTAAGATATTTTTTGCTATCGTTGTCCATTACGACTTTAATGCCGCTAAGCTCTAATGCCTCGTCATCTTCCGTCAATTCATCATCGAAACCCATGCCGTAAGAAAAACCGCTGCAGCCGCCTTCCTTTACGCCAAGTCTCAAGAACAGGTTTGGAATCTCTTCTTGCTCAAGCATTTCTTTTATTTTTTCAGATGCCAGCTCACTAATCGTGATCATTGTACATCCCTCCATATATATAAAATGAAAGTAAATAATTCACTTACTTCTCTATAGTATACTGCAAATAAATAGCATGCTCAAGACATAGCCCTTTTATGCACTACCCAATGTTTTCAAATGCCTTCTCTCACTTTTCATATTGCTCCTGCTTCGGTAGAGGTTTATAATCAAATTAGTTAACTTGTCGTTCTATTATGTTATTTTTTTCACAAGCAAATGAATGTGGAGGTCCTTACTATGAATATTATTGTTCCAAATTCATCATCCCAAATGCAGCATATTGCTGAGAAAGTCCGCAATAACGAAAGGCTGACCCTTGAGGATGGAAAATTTCTTTATGAATCAGACGATCTGCTTACTATTGGCCAGCTTGCCAATGAAGTTGCGATAAAGAAAAACGGTAAGAAAGTTTATTTTATCGAAAATATGAGCCTTTATTTTACTAACGTATGCGAATCCCGCTGCGCTTTTTGCAATTTTAGAAAAGATGAAGGCGATGAAGGGGCCTACACGCTTAGCGGCGAGCAGATGATTGAATACATAGAGCAGCATTATCATCCGGGCGTACGCGAGTTTCACATTGTCGGCGGGCATAATCAGCATGTGCCATTCCAATACTATGTTGATTCCCTGCAAGCGCTCAAGGACCGCTATCCTGATGTAACGCTCAAGGCTTATACAGCGGCTGAGATTGATTTCTTCTCGCGCATAAGCGGTCTATCTTACAAAGAGGTGCTGCAGGAGCTGATGAAAGCCGGCTTGCAATCTTTGACTGGCGGCGGCGCAGAAATACTGTCAGATCACTACCGTAAAAAAATGCGTGTAGATAAAGCCGATGTAACCGCCTATCTTAATGTGCACCGAACAGCTCACGAGCTGGGCCTGCGTACGCATACGACGATGCTGTATGGCTCTATCGAATCCAAAGAGGATCGTATTCGTCATATGCTGCACATAAGAGATCTGCAGGACGATACGAATGGCTTCCTAGTATTTATCCCATTATCAATGCAGCCGATAAATCCGAGAGCAGGCATTCGCCGACGCAATTCAGCGTTTGAGGATTTGAAAACTATTGCCATCAGCCGTTTGATGCTCGATAATTTCCAGCATATTAAGGCTTACTTTATTAACATTGGCGTACAGCTCACCCAGGTTGCGCTTACGATGGGAGCTTCCGATGCGCACGGCACGATTGTGAAGGAAAAAATCAGCCATGCAGCCGGTGCGCTAACGCCTGAAGGCATTACACGCGAGGACTTGATTTGGCTAATTAAAGGAGCAGGACGTATTCCTGTAGAACGCGATACTTTCTATAACGAAATTAAAGTTTACGAATAGTTTAGCAGTATTTTAATATCTGACTTGCACATTTTCTGACTAATTGACTGCGTGAAGGTTAATGCTACATTTATTATAAAAATTAATGGGGCTATAAAGATGAAAAAATTAATTGTATTAGGCGGAGGCTATGGCGGTCTTGCGGTAATTAACGAGCTGATAGAAAAGCACTTGCCCGCTGATGTTTCCGTCACCCTTATTGATCGCATGCCATTCCAAGGGCTTAAAACTGAATTTTACGCGCTGGCCGCAGGCACGGTATCGGACTTGGAGCTTCGCGTACAATTTCCGGTTCACCCGCAGGTTTCCTTTTGTTATGGCGAAGTTATGTCGATTGATATGGAAAAGCAAATCGTTCATATGCAAAACGCGGAAGAAATGCATTATGACTGGCTCGTTATCGGGCTTGGCTGCACAGATAAGTATCATGGCATTGAAGGAGCCGAACAATTCTCAACGAGCATTCAAACCTTCTCAGGAGCGAGAAGAACCTACGCTCTTCTTAATGATGTAAAGCCCTACGGTCAGGTTTCCATAATTGGCGGAGGACTTAGCGGGGTTGAAGTAGCTGCTGAGCTTAGAGAAAGCCGGCCAGACCTTAACATCAGGCTTATTGACCGCGGTCCTAAGCCTCTGGGCGCATTCCCAGGCAAGCTGCAAACCTTTGTTATGGATTGGTTTACCGAGCATCATATCGAGATGCGGGGCAACACCAATCTGTTTCGTCTTGAGGAAGGACAGCTGAGCGATGCCAACTCGCCTGAGCCTATATACACGGATGTGACAGTGTGGACAGCGGGTATCCAGCCCGTTGCGCTGGTGCAGCATATGAATTTGCCAAAGGATACGATAGGCCGTCTAATTATTAACGAGTATCATCAGCTCCCTCAATACACTAACATATTTGTTGTCGGCGATTGCGCTGCGCTTCCTTATTCCCCTAGCGGGCAAGCTGCTGGCGCTCAGGGCAAACAAATCGCAGAAGTGCTGCATGCCATGTGGAATAACCGCAATCCAAAGTTAGGCACGATAAAGCTTAAAGGCGTTCTTGGCTCTCTAGGCAAAAAAAGCGGCTTTGGCTTGATGGGCAATACGCCTATATTAGGACGTGTGCCTAGATTGATTAAAAGCGGCGTGCTTTGGAATTCGAAGCGACATAAGGGCTAATTCGGAAACAACAGGTATAAGTAAAGAACGGGCACTGCGATCAAGTTTGGATGCTTACAATTAGCTGCCACTCCTTTATAACGACATAATACGTTAAAATGCAAGCTAATAAA
>NZ_JAZHCT010000068.1:0-8338 GCF_036541265.1 Paenibacillus sp. IITD108
CTAAATACAATTATAAAATAGATCGAATTCAATTTTTCTGCTAAAATATGGTACAGGGCCGGGCGAAAACTTGCAAATTAACAGTACGGCTCCATATAATGAAAACTTGAACAAGTAGCCGTTTATTTTTATGAAGGTTGTAGTTCCTTACGAAAGAGGTACAAAAGCTATGCATATTTTACGAAAGCTAAGCAGTAAAATTGAAGTTATTTTTGTTATTGCGGGAGCCGCAATTCTAATTAGCCTGCTATTCATGAAGCCCTTTGTTGGTGTAGCGGATAACGGTGACTTTTTGCGAATTATGGGTACGATGGGGCTTAATTATGGCGTTTTGGACGAGCCGTATGAGGATCGCTTTTTCAGCTTTTCGCACATCCACTTTTCCTATGATTCGTTCTTCAGAGGCTTCTATATGTCCTCGCATATACTATTAGTTGGCCTTGCACGTTTTGTTGGCATGATCTTCAATGGCTCTATGTTTGATATCCGGGTGCTGGGCACGATGTTTGGCGTGCTGCTGCTTACGGCGGGCTACACCATTATCGCTGGGAGCAAATCGCGTTCCCGCTTAACGAGTATTGTGCTTGCGGCATTATTGCTGTTTGTGTTTTTTGATATCGGCTATACAGCGTATTTTAACTCCTTATTTGGTGAGCCGGTTTCACTCATCTTTTTGCTGCTCACTGCTGGGCTCGGCTTGCTTCTGGCAAGAATAGAGCACCCAAGTAAAACACTGCTCGTTTTATTTTTCATATCGATCCTGTTTCTCGTTGGCTCCAAGACGCAGAATGCCCCGATTGGTGTTGGCTTTGCTCTGCTTGGATTACGCTATGCGATGCTTCGTTCGGATAATGGCTGGCGTAAGCTAGCATATATACTGTCTGCTGTTACGTTACTCGGTTCAATTGCCATGTACGTTGCAGCACCAAAAGATTTTAAAAATATTAACTTATATCAAACCGTATTTTTCGGAATTTTGAAGGACTCTCCAGATGTAGAGGGAGATTTGAAAAAGCTCGGCTTGCCGCAGCATCTGTCTGTACTGGCGAATACGAATTATTTTCAGGGCGGCACAGCAATCAAGCAGGACGCACCTTCTATGACTGCGGACTTTTATGACCGCATTTCTCATATGAGTGTATTAAAATTTTATTTGACGCACCCCGGCAGGCTGATTTCTAAAATGGAGTATGCTGCTGAAAATGGCATGATGATCCGGCCTTATTATTTGGGCAGCTTTGAGAAGAGCGAAGGGAAACAGCCAGGAGCGATTTCCTTTAAATACAGCGCTTGGAGCGAATTTAAAAAGCAGAATGTGCCTAATAAGCTGTGGTTTGTGCTAACTGTGTTCGCTGTATATTTTATAATCGCTGTAATTGAATGGCTGAAAAGGATAGACATGCGTCACCGAGTTGCTTGTGAGCTATTTATTTTAATTGGGCTGACAGGGCTGTTCAGCTTTCTGATCCCGATTCTGGGCGATGGGCAGGCAGATCTTGGCAAGCATTTGTTCATGTTTAATGTCATATTCGATGCTGTGCTTATCGCTATTGTAACGTGGATTGTTTATCAAATTAGCTCAGTTGTAATGAGGCGGAGTTAAGCAGGAGGCGAGTCGTTCTGCTGGCTCGATAGAAATAATTTCAGAAGGCATAGTGTTAGGTGATCTGAAAGATATTCAACTTTCATTTAATAAAAGGGGAGAAGGACGTTACCTGTTTAAATCTCTTGAAAAGAATAAACAAATACCAGAAAGTGAGATCAAAATTATATTTGCCAATAACGCTATGAGTAAAATAACAATTTTGATTATACATAAGGATAGTCCGCAAGAGTGGACGGGTATGATTACAGCACCTGCTAATAACCGAAATGAAGCATTGCTGATTTCAAATGATTTAATGAAAAGATTTCTGCAAGGGAAATCAGTGCTTGAATGAATGAATAAGAGCTTGGCTGACCTTATACCAGATTACATCTAAATAAAACCTTTCCCAAGTGCCAATCCATTTAGGATGAGGCACTTTTCACTTTCATTCTTCCATATAAATTGCAAAGTGTTGAAAGATTTCTTGAAAGCAAGAGGGGATCGACCCAACATCCTTATTAAAGTCGCTATCAAATCGGAAACTTTTGTCGATATTCATGCAGTTCTTTTTGAAAACGATGGAAAGGACTTGATAGCATTTTTATATTTCGTTTTAATTCGCTTTTCTTTTTTCGATTATGTTGACATTCGTCGAGTTGATCAATATATTTATCTATTTTTTCACGTAGAGTTATGATGAACCCGATTGCAATATGTGATTTAGCCAACTCATGAAGATCAGCAGCAAGAGCCTTACTCAAATTCCGAAGATCCGGAAGGTGTAATGATTTTGTCACATAAAAAACCTCTGGCGTAAAGTCCTCACGGTAATCTTGCCCCGGGACTTGCTCCCAAAAGTCATTCCATTCTTGTAGGAGGCCGGTTTCATACAAAAAGAACTTTAAAAACCCGCATAACCATGCCGTACAACTTGTATTTCGTTTTTGGCAGCCTATACCGTTGACAAGATGTCCGCACCCTTGACAGCAGGAACCTCCATTAGCGATACAAACGTTACAAATGGAATCGGACCCGATCTCATGTAACGCATGAATTCCTACTGTTATGACGGTTTGTCTGCTTACCAGCATGAAAGACGTAGTCGATTCGTGAGAGGATGACGAAACTTGTTGTGATGTGTCATTACTCCTAGAGTCTGGCATTCGCACCCACTCCTTTTTTTAAGATAATAGAAGGTATAAGTTTCTACAGGTCATTACAACGACTTGAATCTAACGAAGATTAAATGCTCTATTTGGCGAAAATCAGCTCGTTAAAAAAATTAACGAATATCATTGCGCATGTGTGACTTTCCACTCATTTTAGCACTGTTAGGGGCAAATAAGATCGTATATATTCGTTAGATTTCAAAAAGGCTCTTTATAGACGAAATAGCGCTCTCACGATTCGTTAGCTCATTTGAGTGACTTCATCGGTAAACGTGCTCGTCCAAAGGGCGGCGGAAGCCGTTTATTCTAGTGTGAATAATCAAATAATCATATATTTGAATATAACGGGTATTATACAGGAGCTGCAACGAAATCACAATCCATGCACTGGTATACCTCTCTTTTTACAGTTTTTGTATATTGCGATCCTGAGTTAAATCATTAAAATGTGAGGCTCTTTTTGTAATTCCTTTACAAAATCCTTTTACATAACTTAGAAATTGTTGGTTGTTTTTTTTAACAAAGTATATTATTATCTACTTAATTCCTATTTGTTTAATGGGATATATGGGTTTAGTGTGATTCGGTGAGGGGGGACAATTGATTTGAGTACTGTGCCGGCTGTTAAAGCTGATCGATTGTATAAAAGCTTCGCGCAGGGCGATAAGCAAGAACAAGTGCTGCATGATATTTCCTTCGACATTGAGGAAGGGGAAATTGTTTCATTACTTGGACAGAGCGGTTGCGGCAAAAGTACGCTGCTTAATGTAATTGGCGGATTTGAAGGCAGTGACAGTGGCGAGGTGCGGATAACCGGCGATGTAGTTAAGCGTCCGGGCCGCCATTGCGTTATGCTGTTTCAAGAATATGGTCTGCTGCCTTGGCGTTCAGTATTGGCCAATGTAGAGATTGGGCTAGAAGCGCTGAGGCTACCCAAGAAGGAAGTGCAGGAACGTGCGCTTACTTATATTAGATTGGTGGGCCTAGAGGATAAAGCGTCCGCTTTTCCCAGTCAATTGTCCGGCGGGATGAAGCAGCGCACAGCGCTGGCTAGAGCACTCGCTATGAAGCCCAAGCTGCTGCTGATGGATGAACCGTTCGCCGCATTGGATACATTTACACGATATGCGCTTCAGGATGAATTGCTGCGTATTCAGCAGCAAGAGAAGGTTACAGTCGTTCTCGTTACTCATGATATTGACGAAGCTGTTTATTTATCGAATCGCGTGCTAATCATGCAGCCTTCTCCTGGTAGAATCAGTGACGAAATACGGATTGAAGCTGCCAGGCCGCTCGATCGCGGCCATGCGGATTTTCAATATTACCGCAAGCAAATATTAACGCAGTTCCGCTTGTCGGGGCTTCAGTCAGAGGAAGAATTCACCATATAGCAGGAGGAATCGGCTTTGAAATCATTCGTACATTTTAAGAAGTTTCATGTAATGGCTATTATAGCAGTTTTACTCGTACTATCTGCTTGCAGCTCGGCCGGTAATGGCAAGGAAGCAAAGCCTGGTATTGAGAAGAAGCGTATAGTGCAGATCGGCTACTTGCCAATCACGCATGCCGCACCGCTTTATATTGAGGAAGAGCTTGGGCTTGCAGATGGAGGCTATGACAATTTTGAGCTAAAGCTAGTGAAGTTTGGTTCCTGGCCAGATTTAATGGACGCGCTCAATACGGGGAAAATCGATGGGGCGTCTGTTCTGATCGAGCTCGCGATGAGAGCTAAGGAGCAAGGTGTCGATCTTAAAGCAGTTGCGCTTGGCCATAAGGATGGCAATGTCATCGTCGCCGCGCCGGATATTAATAGTGTGCAGGACTTGAAGGGCAAGCCGTTTGCCATTCCGCACAAATATTCAACGCATAACGTGCTGCTTTATCAGATGCTGAAGGGAGCAGGCTTGCAGTATACCGATGTTGAAGCCGTTCAATTGCCTCCTGCTGAGATGCCTGTTGCTTTAGCTGAAGGCAGAATTTCAGGATATGTCGTAGCGGAGCCGTTTGGCGCCAAAGCGGTTGTCATTGATAAAGGCAAGGTACTGTTCCAATCCGAGGAGCTATGGCCGGAATCAGTAGACTGCGCATTCGTTTTGCGCGGGGCGCTGATTAAGGATGAGCCGAATATTGCGCAAGAGCTGGTCGAGAAATATGTAGCTGCGGGAAAGGTAGCCGAGCAGAAGGATCAGCAGGCCAAGCAAATTTTGAAAAAATATATGAATGTGGATGACAATGTACTGGAACTGTCTTTGCAGTGGATCAAGTACGATGAGCTGAAGCTGGATGAAGCCTCCTATGAGGTGCTTCGCCAATATATGATTGAGATGGAGCTTTCCGAGCAGCCGCCTACGTTCGAGGAGTTTGTAGACAATTCACTTATTGAAAAGGTGCTGTAGTCCATGCGTGCTTTAAAGAAAACAGGTTATGTGCTTATCGCTTTGACGATTTTGCTTTCTTTGTGGCAATTAGTCGTATCTTTGGAGCTGTACGAACGATCGCTGCTCCCTTCTCCAGCAGATGTGGGTAATGCAATTGTAGAACTTATAAACACCGGAACGATATTCGAGCATTTCAGAGTTAGCCTATTCCGCTTTGTAACCGGCTATGTCTCAGCGTCTATTGTTGGTATTGTGCTCGGCATTCTGCTTGGAAGAATGAAGGTACTGTGGAATATTGTAGACCCTATCGTCCAAACGCTTCGTCCGGTGTCGCCAATTGCCTGGTCGCCGTTCATTGTATTGTGGTTTGGAATTGGCAATGCGCCTGCTATCGTCATTATATTTCTGGCAGCATTTTTTCCTGTATTGCTCTCCACCGTTTCTGGTGTTAAAAAGGTGAATCCCATCTACATCAAGCTGGCGCAAAATTTGGAGCTTAGTCGGACATCGCTGCTGACTAAAGTTATTTTTCCGGCGGCATTTCCTACCATTGCCAATGGGCTTCATATTGCAGTGGGCACAGCGTGGATTTTCCTCGTATCTGGCGAAATGGTCGGAGCCCAATCCGGACTAGGCTTTCTAATCGTAGACAGCCGCAACATGATACGTCTTGACTTGGTGCTTGCAGGCATACTGTTTATTGGAATATGCGGCCTGCTGCTTGACCAGTGCGTCCGCCTCTTCGAGCGATGGATGGAGAAGCAGTGGGGCATTATTCCCAAATAACATTGTAAAAGACGCTGTCAGCCAAATCTAGACTTTGGCTACAGCGTCCTCTGAGCGGTCAATTTCTACTGCTTTAACGTTTTCGGTTACTTTTTGGCATTCATCACAGTAGCATACGAGACGAACCTCATGACCGCATTCTTGATGCACAAGCTTTTTATAGCATTTTGGCAAATGCTGTTGCCCCCAAAGGAGCAGCGCATGAAAGACAGTTTCCAAGCTTTGACCGCTCTCAGTCAGCTTATAGTCGTAGCGCGGCGGATGAGAGGAGTAGAGGGAGACGGTAAGCATTCCGGCATCCTCCAAATATTTCAGCCGTTCGGAAAGCAGCTTGGAGGATAGTCCCTTTAAATTACTTTTAATTTCGCTGAAGGTATGATGCCCAATCAATAACTCATGAATGATCAGCAGCGTCCATCGGTCGCCGATCAGATTAAGTGTTTGAGCGATATTGCAGGGCAAGTCGTATCTGGTTTTCATTTCGGTCCTCCTACTATGTGTTCCACCTATATGGTTTAAATTTTACACTAAGTATTAAAAGTTAACAATCGCAAGCCACTACATTAAAAAGGAGATTGATTTCAATGTCATTATTTCTAATCGAGTCCAGCTTTGAGGGAAAAGTAAACGAGGTTAATGAATTTAATGCGCTAGTTGCCAGCCTTCGTGAGACGGTTGCTGCAAAAGATGTAAAGCTGCTGGAGGTTCAAGTTTCCAAAGGATTTGATCGAGCATTCTTTATTTTCGAGGGCAGTGAGTCTGATATTCGTGCAAGTCTTGAAGACGCGCAAGTTTCTATTTTGCTATTAAAGGAAGTTCGCTTGATTGGCAAGCAGCAGGAGGAAGTTGGCGCTTCTGATGAAGGGCTGAACTATTTGGTAGAGTGGAACTTGCCGGAGCATTTGACGATGGAGCAATATTTGGAGAGAAAAAGAAATAATTCCGTACATTATGCAGAGGTTCCTGAAGTATCCTTCTCCCGCACGTATGTTTGCGAGGATATGACGAAATGTCTATGCTTCTACAACGCACCGGACGAGGCTGCTGTAAAGCGCGCCCGTGAAGCGGTAAAAGCGCCAATTGACGCCATTACAGAAATTTTGCCTAAGGAATAGAGCGATGCCGACCATGAATGCTGAGTCATTTCGCGGGCTGGGAGAAGTCGTTAAACAAAATTTAAAGCCGTATGTAAAACGGATTGATGTAGACGCTTATTACCCTGCTGATTACTTGACTGCGCTAGGACGAGAAGGGTATTTGAGTTCTGCTGGCAAGGAGCAGGCGGACGTTCGTGTTAACTCCGTAAAGCTGTTGGAGGAAACATCCGCAACCTGTATGACAACAGGCTTTAATTTGTGGTGCCATCAGGCGCTGCTAACTTACGTAAGGCTTAGTGAGAATGAGAAGCTGAAGGGGCAATTGCTGCATCGGCTCGAAAATGGTGAACTCCTTGGCGGAACCGGGCTGTCTAACCCAATGAAGTTTTATGCGGGGATTGACCAGCTTTACCTTAAAGCTAAGCGAGTGAAAAATGGCTACTTGTTATCCGGTAATTTGCCGATGGTATCGAATCTCGGTGAAAACCACTGGTTTGCGGTAATTGCTGCAGCCGATGATAATAAGCGAATTATGACTGTTGTGCCTTGCCATTCGGCAGGACTTAAAATGATCGAGCAAACAGGCTTTCTCGGACTTAACGGCAGCGCCACTTATGCTTGCCAATTTCGTGATGTGCTCGTACCTGACGACTGGGTGTTGTCTGACCAGGCTGATGATTACGTACAAATCGTGCGGCCGACCTTTGTTTTGTACCAAATCCCGCTCGGACTTGGCGTGATTGCCGCATCCCTGCATGCCATCCGGCAAGCCAAGGATAAACAGTGCGGTTGCAACTCATACTTGCCTGTACAGGCGGAGCAATTGGAGAGAGAGCTGGAGCGTTTGCGCGCGGAGACGCTGCGCCTTGCGGCAGCGCCGGATATTCAGGCGTTATGGCCAGACCTTCTTAAGGTTAGGCTTGCCACAGTGTATTTAACCTTGAACGCAGTGCAGGCCTGCATGCTGCATCAAGGAAGCGCAGGCTACACATTCAGCAGCCATCCTTCACGCAGATTGCGCGAAGCTTACTTCTTCGCCAACCTGACACCGACGGTTCGTCATTTGGAGAAGCTTACGAGTAGAGTTCCGGTAGACGAATAGGGTCAGTATAATGAAGGAACGAAGCTGAATGCATTTTGTTCAGGTTGTTGAAAGCTCTAACGAATCCTAGCAGCGCTATTATACCGAAAAAGCTCGTTTTAAAAATGTAACGAATCCTGACGTGCTTATTAACTGTAAAACGCAGCTTAAATGACCATTTGTTCACAGATAGCGCCTTTACGATGCGTTACAATTTCAAAAGGTACATTTTATACGAT
>NZ_JAZHCT010000069.1:0-7555 GCF_036541265.1 Paenibacillus sp. IITD108
AATAGCGAATATAAACAAAAATTAAAGGAAGCTTTGCAAATTCGCGGATATAGCATAAAAACAATAAAGACGTATAGCAGCCATGTTGAACGTTATTTTTTGTTTATAAGTAAGCGTGAAATTAATTCAAATCAGTATGGTTGTAACGACGAAAACGAAAGTACTGACTCCTTGGAGGATAGCTATAAGGGTGAGAACAAGCTTGGACATAAGTCAAATCGCAAGAATGAGAAAAACAGTCAAAACCTAACTATTCAATTTTATACTCTAACTTTACTTAATAAAAAGCTGTCTCATTCCTACGTCAATCAAGCCATTAGTGCAATCAAATTTTATTACGGGAAAGTACTGAACCAACAAACTGCTCCTTCATACATTCGTCCCAAAAAAGAAAAAAAACTGCCCAACGTATTAACCCTTCATGAAGTAAAAAACATCCTAGAATCCCTACAAAACATAAAGCACAAAACATTACTATACCTTACTTATTCATCAGGCTTGCGAGTAAGCGAAGTGATACGTCTCCAGTTGCAGGATTTTGATCAAGAAGCTAAAACGATCCGAATAAGACAAGGAAAAGGCAGAAAAGATCGCTTTACCTTACTTTCAGAAGCAGCATTTGCAATGGTCAGGCAGTATCGCATCCAAGAGAATCCATCAAAATGGCTTTTCCCTGGGCAAAATAAAACAAAACACCTAACTGAACGTACTGTATATTGAGAATGAAGTCACGGAAAGTAATACTAAGTACAAACAAAATTGAAGATGTAATTGAATATACTAATAAAAAATAGTTCAGATCGAGTAGCTCTAAGATGCCACAGACTTCATATAACAAACATCATATTTACGCGTCGATCCTTTCGGATCTCGGTCCGTAGAGTAAATACGCGGACACATCTGTTTCCCTAGGATAAGAGCTATCTAAGGGGAAAAGACGTCGTGAATATCTGAACGAACGTTAGATGACAGAACGAAGAAAGATGTGATTAGTAAGTGAATAAATTAAAAACTTCTATTGTGATTGCAATTTTTATTGTTCTGATTTTATTTATTGTAAATATTGAAATTAACAAAACAATTATGAAATCAGACAAAGTCTGGGGGCATGAACGTAACCAAGACTCTTATAAGATATTAAACATGAAACAAGAGGGAATACCAAGTACACTAGGTCAAATCAATGAAATGTCTGATAATTCTAATATGAATATTGATTATGTCGTAATTTATCAGGAGAACAAATGGTTTAAAGAACAAAGAAAACTTCTGAAAATCATGAGATTAGAGAGGGAATTTCCTGATTTTGATTTTGAAATAACTGATACTATGTATTATAGGCTGGTTGATGAAATTATTGAGGATATTGATGAAAATTATTCAGTATTTATAAGATTATATGAAAAGTATGAACATCATCATAATTTGTGGAGTTTAGAGCCAATTTCAATAATTATTCCTAAAGTTGAAACGATTATCGAAGGAAAACAAATAATTAAGGAAATGAATTCTGACTTTCTAAGATTGCTACCAATTACTATTGTTGAGAATGAAATGCTTAATAGATGGAAAAATGAGAACTATGATCCTAGTAATGAATTTACAGATGAATCTCCTGAAGGATTATCAATTGAGGATGTAATAAATACAAAACATTAATAATGCAGGTAACTCAGAGTTCCGCCATATAACACAATATTCACGCATCGAGCCATTCGGCCCTCGGTTCGGCAGATGGATTTCGGGGAAGCAGGAGTTACCGGACACATCCATCCCCCTAAGATAAGAGCTATCTAAGGGGGATAGACGTAGTGAATATAATAACATTATGTGAAATACCTGAAATCCAAAATAATTAAATAATAACGAGGATTAGTGAAATGAAAACCATTCAAATCATTAAGTGTGATGAAGGCTTGATAACATTAACACTTTACTCTGAAATAAGAAATTCTGAAGAGAAGCTCTACTATGAGACAATTGACACTGCAGGAATAGAGATCAAAAGTGGTAATTATTCAGTTTCAGGTGTTCTTTGGATATCAATTGAAGATATTAGATTATTCTATATAGGATTAATAGAGGCACATAAAAGATGTAAGGGAGTAGCGAAATTAATTAATTATGAAGGGACATTAGAATTAATTATTGAGTATAAAACCAGAGGGTATATAGAAGTAAAGGGAACATTTAGAGAGAGACACGATAAAGACAACGAATTAACTTTCAACATTGAATCAGATCAAACCTATTTAAATGAACTCGTAAATGAATTAATTAAGATTTTTGATTGATATTCCAAGATGTCAGGTACTTCACATAACACAATATTCACGCATCGATCCTTTCGGATCTCGGCCCACAGAAGTTTTTTCAGTAAGTGTAGGTTGAGGACACGTCCATTCCCCTAAGATAAGGGGAATGGACGTAGTGAATATCTGAACATTAGATGAAATAATTGCAAAAATATATATTGAAGGTGATTTCAATGAAGTTTGATTATCAACTTTCAGGCATTGGCTGGGCTGAAGTAGAAATCGAAATAAACAATCAAAATACATATTGTAATCCTAGTTATATTTCCGAGCCATTAATAGATTTAATAAATGGACTAGTTAGTATTACTCCAGGATGCATTGCAGACGATGAATTGAAAGATGAAGTTACTTTTGAATGGAATGAAGAACCCGGCGGAGATATTTGGTATTTGAAACGAGTAAATAATAAAGATTTAATGGTCAAGATTATCTCTTATAGTGATCTATTTAATAAAGATCAGAGTACGGTTAGAGTTAATATGGATACAATTTGTGATTTGGAAGAATTTATTCGATCTGTAGTTATCGCATCAGGGAGTTTATTGAAGAAGCATGGTTTTGTAGGATATCGGAAAACATGGTGCCGTCATGATTTTCCGATAAGTGGATATTTAATATTGAAAAAATATATAGAGTCAAAAAAAGTTTATCCTGTAACAAATATATTCTTTAGAGGGAATTATGATCTAGTATCCAGTGATTTAGAAGATGAATTTAAGACTTTATTTGAGTAACTCAAGGAGGCAATTTCTTCATCTAACACCATATTCACGCATCAATTCTATCGAATCTCGGTCCGCAGAAGTGAGTTAAGGCAGCATAGGCTGCGGACACATAAAATATGAGTTATCTAAGGGGAATGGACGTCGTGAGTATCTGAACGTTAGCTGAAACCCTCTTGAAAAGAAAGGAATAGGAAGGTGGAATATGATTTTAATAATAATAATTCTTATTCCAACATTATTAATTACATTAAAAACAATAAAAAAATTTGAAAGATTCAATAACTTAATTTCAGGAATTCTACCAATATTACTTAGAGTTTTAACTCCAATAATCATCGTATATGGTTTGTATAACTTAATTACTAATTGGAATGATTATGACCTGCAAGATATTAAGGAATCAATCATTATTGTTTTTGTAGCGTCAATTCTCGCAGTATTATTTGAAAGAATAATTAAAATAATTGAAACAAGAAAAGACTCTAAAACAAAGAAAAATAAGTAAAAGTAGTAAAATGATTAATTAATGCTTGAAAGGAAATTCAATGATGAGAGGGCATCAGCTAACACCATATTCACGCATCGAGCCATTCGGCTCTCGGTCCGCAGAAGTGTTTCAGGAAGTAGAGGCTGCGGACACGTTCATTCCCCTAAGATAAGAGCTATCTAAGGGGAATGAACGTCGTGAATATCTGAACGTTATAGGAACTCAGCGTAAGAGCAATAATTAAAAAAACATTAAATACTCAGTAAAGCAGGGATACATTTGAGAAGACCAGATCGAAGTTCTGCAGTTCTTTTAATAGTTGTTCTTATCATGACTTTATCTGGCTGCCAATTTGCCAATAATCAGCCATATTTATATTTCAAGAATAATGTCGGTGATATCTTGATGACTGATCTGGAACTAGATGACTTAAAGGTGATTTCGCTGCTTGATGGTGGAAGGCGAGGTTTTTATATCGTTCCTAAAGACAAAAATAAAATTGAAGAGATAACAACTAAAACATTAAATGAATCAATTGAGATCTATTATAAGAATGATTTAATCCATTCCTCAAAAGTGAAAAATATAATAAAAGGCATAAATCTTGTTTTCAATGAAATGGATGAAGAAACATTAAAACGAGTGGAACAAATACTTCAAGAAAATAAATGATGAAGTGTTTCAAAGAAAACGCTGACATCCTATAACACCGTATTCACGCTGTGTCGCTATCGCTCCTTGGTCCACAGTAGAAGAATCAAGAAGTATAAGCTGCGGCCACATTCATTCCCCTAAGATAAGAGCTACCTAAGGGGAATGGACGTCGTGAATACAAAACGTTATATGAAACCTCGAGAAAGTGCGGAGGTGAATCAATGATGTTTGTAAGTGAAGTGCGCCAAATTGCTTTATCTTTACCAGGAACTGAGGAAGTGACACACTGGGGAAAACCCTCTTTTCGAATTAATAACAAGATATTTATAGTCATACAGAGCGATATGAAAACTATAACAGTTAAAACAACTAAAGAAGAAAGAGAGATGTATACAACAACAGATCCAAAGACTTTTATAATTCCCGAATCTTTTAAAAACATGAATTATATGCACATAAACCTTGAAACAGCAAGTAAAGATGAAGTGAAGAAATTGATACGGAGCGCATGGGGAATAGTAGCTCCGAAAAAGATGGTAAAGATATTCTTTGAAAGATAATACGAAGAGGCCCGAGGCATCATATAACACCACATTCACGCATCGGGCTGCTGCCCTCGATCGCCAGGAGCCATTACGGTGAAGAGGATTTAGGCGATAACCCGCACCGGCTAAGATAAGAGCTATCTAAGCCGGTGGGGTTCGAGAATGCACAGACGTTATGCGAAAGTGCTGTAAGAGCGGAGTGAATAAGTTGATAAGCGATGAATATTTTAGATCGACGTCCGGTGATTTGTTTGATTATTCAATCATAAAGAATATAAATGGCCAAGGTACATTACACGGTGATAGCACACGTCCAGTAAACTGGGCTTTGTCTGTTGACATTACAGGTAATAAATACTTAATTATAGAAACAGAAATGGTCAGTGATTTTGGGGGCTTCTATGTAAATTACATGAGTGATAAGAAATATAGATTAGAAGGTAGATCAAGTGATGATCAATGGACTATAAAATGTGATGATATTGATATTAGTTCTACAGCTTTTTCATTAGTTGATAATCAAACGACATTCATTTGCTCATTTGAACAAATCTTTTTACAGAAACATTTCGAAGCTATTAAATCAGTTAGAGCATATATTTCAAACTTTCATTTTCTTGGACTCGAGTCTACCAATTACGGTGGTAGCTTCTTAAGGGATAAATTTACAATTCACATTCAAAATAGACAGTTAGAATTCAAACTGCTTGAAAGCTCTACTGTAGTTAAGAATCTTATTAAATCTGGCAGGATTCCTTCTGCTATTATGTCATCCCTTTCTGTAGAAATAAATAACGACGAGTCAATTGAAGATATAAATAATTTGTTAACCAATATATCATTTTTTCTAAGTACATTAACACTGAATCATAACTTTTGTCATGTTATTGAATATGAATCGAATGACGAAGTAGTGATGATTGAAATAGCAAATAAGATGGTTTCAAAATATCATGGGAACATATTAATTGATAATCTACGAATTAGCTCAGGAATTAAACTTATATTTGAAAAATCATTTATGAAATATGTAGAATTAAAAGAAGAGTTGGATCTTGTTAGATTTACCCATTTGATAGTTGAGTTATATCAACAACGATTTATAGAGTTAAAACTTGCAACCTTAATAATTGCTTATGAACAACTATTAACAAAATATCTACTCTATAGTGGAGTAGATATAGAAAAACTGGAAAACATTCAGCAGAAATTAGGAGCTATAAATAAATTAATGAGATTCATTCCAAAGGTACTCCAAGACGGGGAGCTTCGAGATGGAGTTAGAAATCCATTATTTCATACAGGAAGTATTCCATTTAAAACAAACGAGGAAATCAGGTCTATCTATTTTGAGTATCAAGATTTACTAATGAGGATTTATTTAAGAATCATTAATTATGGGGGCAGTTATATTTCAAGGATTGACCATAATACATCTAAGCCAGTTTGAATAACCTGTAAGTATTTCGAAGAGGACAGCACAATCGCATAATACTACATTCACGCTGCGGGGCTTATGCCCCCTGGTTGTCAGATGTATCATCAAAGAAGAAGCTCAGACAACACACGACCCGGCCTAAGATAAGAGCTATCTAAGGCCGGGTCGCGTCGTAAATGCGGGAACGTTATCTGAAACCGATGCAAGTACGATAAAGTTCATTAAAAGGAAGTGAATAATTTGGAATATACTGACTTGATTAATTTAAAGGTTATATATTTCAAACAGATATATGAGCCTGAAGAGAACACTCTTAGATTACTTTTCAGTCGAAGTAGAACAAGTGATACTCCTGAAACGATAACAATTGGAGAAATAGAAATTAAAGATTCATATTCGATTGATATAGATGAAACATTACCTTTATTACAATTGGATTTTGAAACTTATGTTGGATATTCAATTAGAAATGAAAGTTTCACAAATTGGGATGATTATGAGGAATTTGAAGGAAAGATCTTTAGAATTTATAGTAAATCCAGATACCTTGACTTTATTAAAGGAGGAACATTTGCTTCTGAGGATTATCCAGGTCCATTTAAGCATTATGGCATCACTTGTCTTAATCATGTCGTGGATGTTGTATCAATTTCAGTACCAATAATTAAAGAAGTTCAAAGAAATATATAAGATTTATTGAATGTATCTCAAGAAGGCATCGGCATCAGCTAACACCATATTCACGCATTGATCCATTCGGATCTCGGTCCGCAGAAGGGATTGCAAGAAGTATAGGCTGTGGACACATCCATTCCCCTAAGATAAGAGCTATCTAAGGGGAATGGACGTATGATAGCATCAAAAACAAGATAACGGATGAGCTTCAAATGAAACTAGCATTGTATTCAGGGGATTAGTAAATGGATATCTTTTATCTTTATCTACTTTCATTCAAAAGTCGAAGTACCGAAAGATGTTATTGAAGATGCGATTGAAGAGGTACTTCAAGGGAAAGGTGGGAGAGGTACGGGAAATCTTGATATTGAAGTTTACGATACTAATGAAATTGAGGTTAAAGACCTTGTAATAAATACTTTGAAAAAACTAAAATTTCCAAGAGATACAAACATTGATGTTAATGGACATAGAACAAACCTATACGGATTAATGAATTTATTTAAGTGTTGTATATTTGGCAATTTAAGAACAGATGAAAGAACGGATTTAAGAACAAATTTAATGAAGCATTCGAGAGTATTTCAGGAAGTCGGGAACTTCTGCTAACACAATATTCGCTTCGGGCCATTCGGTCCTCGGTCCGGCAGCAGTCCGAAGTGAGTTCAGTGAGGCATTTCAGTATACCGGGGAAGCAGAATCAACGGGACACA